>JADFVY010000538.1 GCA_015222795.1 Pseudomonadota bacterium
ACCATAATCCGGCTACTTTCAAGCCATCCGCCGCTATACGTGCACCCCACGACAAATTGGGCAGCCAAAACAGCCGCAAGGGCCCCGACCAGCATTGTCGCCCCTAGTCGTACAACCGGCAATATTTCCGGTTTATGATTGGGATAGGCAAGTTGTAACGCGAAAACTGCGCTCAACACGTAGACAACCGGCTCTACGGGAGTAGCACCGCACCAGTCGGCTGGTATCAGCGCCGCTAATCCAGCACGAACGCCATACAATATTGCAACCATCATCGCGACCGGAAAAAGAATTCTTTTTATCATCACGCACTCGGCCTTTAGCTGTTTTTTTGGATTTGTCGCGACTATTTCTTACCTTCTCGGCCTTCACTTGGAGCAGAAAACAGGAATGGCAAGAAAATATGTGCCACCCGCCACTGTCGTTCCATACGCCACATGAGAAGCAACCCGCAGAAATGCCATACCAAGAGTACTTAACTGTAGGGTGGCTAGGTATGCAGGAGCAAAAAATGGTACTAGCGCTGCAATACCTGCTTTGCAAACATCTTGCGTAATAACAAGGGTCGAAAAGAATGAGGTTAAGACCGCAATAGCCATGAGTTCATTAGGAGTAAGCATGCTTTCGCCGCTTGGATCAATCATATTCAACGAACTGTTGAACACGTACCGGTACAAATTCAGATCGTCGCCCTCAAAACCGATCGGGTCTTCGCTGATGAACCGGCCGATCTTCGGGTCGTAGTACCGCGCCCTATAGAACATCAAGCCGCTTTAGGGGAATTCTGGGGACACAGTACTTAATGCATGAATTCACCGCATAATATCAGCTAGATAGCGACTGGAATGCCGAGGTCGCGCGAGCAATATCGCGGCCAAGCCGCGTCCCTCTCCGCGCTCCTCCGCGGCCTGCGGCCCATGGCCTTCGGGCGGAGGGCCGGGCGCGAGTTGTTTGGAGGGTCTTCACGGGCTGTTCGGTTTGGTTCGGTTTGTTTGTTGCGCCCTCAGGCGCCGGGCGGGCGCATCCGCGCCCTTGGCTCCTCGCATAAGCTCGGACCCGCGGTCGCGGGCTTGTCGCGGGCGCGGGCCGCTTCTGGTTTTATTTTGCGCCACCAGGCGCCGGGCGGGCGCATCCTCTCCCCTGGCTCGCCGGACGACCGCCAGCCCAATGCGGAAAGCGGGCTTGCATTTGGGGCGAATCGGGTATGATCCTTGGGCTTTACCGCTCCACTACCCTCGCCCCGCAATAGACAGGCCGAACCGCATGACGCAATCCGAACCGACACCGCCCGCCTGGCGGGACGAGGTCTACGACTCGCTGAAGGCGGCGGGGGTGGAGATTATTTCCTATGTGCCGGACGCCGGGCATTCGCGCGCGATCGAGCGCGCCGTTGCCGATCCGGACATGGAAGCCATTGTGCTGACCACCGAGGAGGAAGGCGTGGCGCTGGCCTATGGCGCATGGCTGGGTGGAAAGAAGGCCGCCCTGCTGATGCAGTCCAGCGGGGTCGGCAATTGCATCAACATGCTGGGGCTGGTGCAGAGTTGCGGCTTTCCCTTCCTGACGCTGGTTACCATGCGCGGCGAATGGGAAGAATTCAATCCCTGGCAGAAGCCCATGGGGGCCGCGGTCCCGGCGGTGCTCGAAGCAATGAATGTCGAGGTGCGCCGCATTTCCGAGCCGGACCAGGTCGCGCCGATGACGGGCGCGGCGGCCGACGATGTATTCGGCCAGGACAAGGCCGTGGCCCTGTTGATCTCCCAGAAAATTATCGGCAAGAAGGTGTGGTGATGGCGGACCTGGACAGACGCGAGGTGATGAAGGCGCTGCTGGGCGACCGCGGCGAATTGCTGGTGGTGCCGGGCCTGGGCTCGGCCACATGGGACGCGGCGGCGGCCGACGGGAGCCCGCAAAACTTCTACCTTTGGGGCGCCATGGGTGGGGCGGCGATGATCGGCCTGGGCCTGGCGCTGGCGCAGCCCACGCGGCCGGTCGCGGTGATTACCGGCGATGGCGAGCAGCTTATGGGGCTGGGCGGGATGGCCACCATCGGCGTGCGCCGGCCGAAGAATCTCACCCTGGTCGTGCTGGACAACCGCCATTTCGGCGAGACCGGCATGCAGCAAAGCCATACCGGGCTGGGCACCGACTTGTGCGGCGTGGCGCGGGCCTGCAATTTCGACTGGGTTGGGGATGCGGCCGACATGGCGGGTGTCGGGGATATCCGCGCGCGGTTTCACGCCATGGCCGGCTGTGGTTTCGCCCGCATTCCCATCGCCGCCGTGGATCATGAGCGCGTGCTGCCCGAACATGACGGGGTGAAGATCAAGAACAGCTTCCGCGCCGCCATCGGCCTGGGATGACGATCGCGCTCTTCGTTCTTGCCGGCGCGTTGCTGGCGGGCTTTGTGAACGGGCTGGCGGGATTCGGCACCGGGCTGGTGGCGCTGGGGCTGTGGCTGCATGTGATTGATCCGGTCCTGGCGGCGCCATTGGTGGTGATCTGTTCGGTAATCGCACAATTGCAATCGCTAATCTCCATTCGGCCCAAATTCGACCTCCGGCGTCTCTGGCCCTTTCTGCTTGGTGGCATAATGGGCGTGCCGGTTGGCGTAATGGCGCTGAACCATATCGAAACCGACGTTTTCCGCGCCGTACTGGGTATTTTCCTGGTTGGCTACTGCGCCTTCACGCTGGTATCGCAGCGGTTGCCGGTTTTCGATCGCGGCGGCGCGCCCGCCGACGGCGGGGTCGGGTTCGCCAGTGGGATACTGGGCGGGGCGGCCGGCCTGTCGGGCCCCTTGCCGACAATCTGGTGCGGACTGAAAGGTTGGGGCAAGGCGGAACAGCGCGCGGTGTATCAACCCTTCAATCTGGCCATTCTGTCCTGGGCGTTGATCGCACAGGCGCAACAGGGATTTGTCAACGCCGAGGTCGGCCGCCTGACCCTGATCTGCCTGCCCGGTACGGTGATCGGCGTCTGGCTGGGCGTAAAGGCCTATGGCCGCGTCGGCGACCGCCAGTTCCGCCTGATCGTCCTGTGGCTTCTGTTGGCATCCGGCACCGTATTGACGGTTACCAATATTTTGTGAAATCCGTAATTCAGAACCTCGTGAATGCGTCTGCGCCGCCTGGTATCAGGCCGGTATAATCAGGAATGGTATTGTGGCGCCATTGTTCGCGGGAACGGTCACGGTGACGGCGCCATCGTTTTCCGCCGTGACGGATGTAATTTCTCCGCTGCCCAGGTCGATCCGCTGGCCATGGGCGGCGGCGAAGGGGACCGACATTTCCGTCGCATCCCTGTCCGGCAGGGCGAGGACGACTGGCCCCGTGGCGGCCTGAAGCTCGACATAACGTCCGCCGGGGCAGTCACCCGCCGCGCCCGCGCCGAGTTCCCCCTCCACCATATTCAAGGCGGCGTTCATGTGCCGCACTACATGGAACCCGGGGCGCGGATTGAACATACGGTCCAGGACGCCGGTCCGCGGGAAATAACCGCGGTCGATATCGATGAAGGTATCGGCGTATACGGAGACGTTGTCGAAGGCCGCGGCGGCGGCCATGGCCTCGGCGATGCGGGTGACGCTTAGATGGTCGTCGGCTGTCTCCAGCGCCGGGTTGGCCCCGAACATGCGCAGATGCACAGAGGCGGCGACGCCCAGCTCCGTGCCGATTTCGCTGGCTATGGCGGCGGTCGCCCAGGGCGACATTTCCAGGGTCAGCCGGAACACGAACCCGCCCAGCGCGCCGGAAAGCTCCGGACGGGCCAGGACATCGGCCATCTGGCCCTGATCGTCGGCCAGGAATCCATGATTGATGGCATGGTAATATTTCCCCGCTTCGCTGCGTTGCTCGTCGATCGAGCGCAGCCGCGAGAGATAGACCGGCGTCTCGACGGCCCGCGCTATCTCGCCGACGCCGCCGATATCGCGTTCCAGGGTCTCCCAGTTGAGGCCTATTTCCCAGGCCGCGAAGAGGTCCTGGTGTTTCGTGATCAGGTCGCGGTGGCGAGGGGTGGGGTCGCCGAAAGAGAACAGGGTGAATTCATGGCCGTGGGCCTTCAGCATGCGCATACGTTCTACGTTATACGGTACGAGTAGATCGCGGAGTGGGACCCGGACCTTCCTGACCCCCATTTCCCATAGCGCCATCAGCGGATAGTCGTTGCGTACTTCCTTGCGGTCGAACTCATCGAGGCCGCCGGTGGGCGGGATCTCGACGATCTCCATCCAGTTCTGGCGCATGTCGAAGCCGAAATCGCCGCGCCGGTTAAGGCGCGGATGGACCGGGGCGACGCGCGCCGGACCGGCCGCGTCCGTCGAGCCCTCGGCGGCTTCGGCGCCGTAGGTGCGGATGACGTCGCAGACATGCCCGCCTTCGTGCACATGGACGACGAAATAACCCAGTTTCGGTTTATCGTTGCGGCCAAACTCGGCGTCCGGGCCGGGGGGGCTTCGGTACATCTCGCTATAGTCCAGCCGCACGAAAGCCGTCGACGGCAACAGGTAGCAGTCCGTTTCGCCATGGCGGTAGAACCAGAAATTGTGGACGTGGCCGATGAACAGGGCCTCGACGCCATATTCCTCCAGCAGATCCAGCATCCATGTGCGGCCCGGCTCGCCGATGTTGTCGTAGTTCTCTTCCTCGTCGGGTTTCGAGAAATAGGGCGGATAATGGCTGTGCAGGAAAATACGCTTGTCCCGGTTGGCCGCCAGGTCGGCTTCCAGCCAGGCCCGTTGCTCCGCTTCCGCGGCGAAGCCGGAATTGATGATCTGGGCGTTGACGATGATGAAGTGACAGCCGTCATGGTCGAAGGATTGGTACTGGGCGCCGAAATGTTCGTCCCAGAGCGCCAGATAATCCTCATGGACGCGGGCCGCCGGGGCCCAGTCGTTGGGCTTGTCGCCGACGTCATGGTTGCCCGGCGTCAGGTAGAGAGGATGTTTCAGTTTATCGGCCTGCTCGTGAAATCGCGCCGCGGCGGCGGCGTAGAGGTCGGGGATGGCGGGCACCGGGTGCACCAGGTCACCGACGTTGACCACGAAAGCCAGATCGCGGGCATTCAGATCGCGGATCACATGACGCATGCGCCGGTTGGCCAGGCGGTTGACCTGATAAGGGGAATTGCAGTCGTCCTCGCCCTGGTTCAGATGCGTGTCGGTGATAACGCCGAAACTGAACAGGCGCCGGCCGAGCGTGTCTGGGTTGGCTGATTCGGCGGTCATGGATAGCTCCTGGTTTGAGTTTTGAAGAGAGGCGTATGTCGTTGCTGGGAAAAAACGCCAGGCGCGGCGGACCCTGACGCCGATGCGAAGGCCCATCCGACGATCGTAAGGGAGGCCGGTATTGCGACCTTCGATCACCGTTTGTATGCAATAGCACGGCGCACCCCCAATCGCGACCGGAAACCTCGGGCTAAACGTTGTAATCGTCGCTTTCTCGTCCCCCTCCAGGGGACGCGAATAGCCGGCCATGTCGGCGGCGAATTTGGCCACAAAGCGGCATGGTGTTGACGGCGGCCAAAAATTTTGTGAAGCCTGTAGCGTACCGTCGCCGGGGCGGGAACGGTTGACCAATGGAGAAACTCGCCAAGCATGCCCAACGATCTTGAAGGACTTCTCGTCGTTACCCTGGAGCAGGCGGTGGCCGCGCCCTATGCGTCGTCACGGCTGGCGGATGCGGGGGCGCGTGTCATCAAGCTGGAGCGCGAGGAGGGCGATTTCGCGCGGCGCTACGACGCTTGCGTGCATGGCGAGAGCGCCTATTTCGTGTGGCTGAACCGGGGCAAGGAGTCGGTGCGGTTCGATTTCAAGGATTCGGGCGACAAGGCGATGCTGCGCCGCATGCTGGCCCGCGCCGACGTCTTCATCCAGAATCTCGCTCCCGGCGCGGCGGCGCGCGCGGGGTTTGCCAGCGCCGATCTGCGCGCCGAATTTCCCCGCCTGATCACCTGCGATATCTCCGGCTATGGCGAGGACGGGCCGTTTCGCGACATGAAAGCCTACGACCTGCTGGTCCAGGCCGAATCGGGGCTGGCCAACATCACCGGAACGCCGGATGAGCCGGGCCGCGTCGGTGTCTCGGTCTGCGATATCGCCTGCGGCATGTATGCCCATCAGGCCATCCTGCAGGCACTGTTCGCGCGCGAACGCACCGGCAAAAATCGCGGCATCCAGGTCTCGCTCTACGGCGCCATGGCCGACTGGATGAACGTGCCCTACCTGCAGCATCATTACGGCGGCAAGACGCCGGGGCGGCCGGGGCTGAACCATCCGACCATCGCGCCCTACGGGGCGTATGAGTGCGGCGACGGCAAGCCGCTGCTGATCTCGATCCAGAACGAGCGCGAATGGCGCAGCCTCTGCGAGAACGTCCTGGGCGGCATGGACGAGAACGTCCTGGGCGGCATGGACATCGCCAACGACCCGCGCTTCGCCACCAATCCGGACCGGGTCGCCAACCGCCCGGCGCTCGACGCCATCATCCTCGGCGTTTTTGGCGGCGGCCCGCGCGAGGAGATCATCGCCAGGCTGGAGGCCGCGAAGATCGCCTACGGCCGCCTGTCGAGCCTCGACGACCTGGTCGCCCACCCGCAAAACCGTTTCATCGAGGTCAGGACCAGCGCCGGCGAAGTCAAGGTCCTCGCCCCGCCGCCCATCGCCGTCGGCGAGCCGGAAAGCTATGGCCCGGTCCCCGCGCTGGGCGAGCATGACGCGGCGGTCAGGGAGGAGTTCGGCGATTGACGAGGGCACTGGCCTATTTTTCCAACGATTACCGCACCGCCAGGGGCCGGTTCATGGTCGCCTGCAAGACGGCGCGCCTGCGCGTTGAGAGCTTCGAGTGCCCGCATCCGGGCCGCGACGGCGAACCGGTTTACACCGACGTGGCCGTGCTGGGGCCGGACAATACCCGGGCCGCCCTGATGCTGACCTCGGGCACCCATGGGGTGGAGGGGTTCTGCGGTTCGGCGATCCAGACCGGGCTGATCCTGGAAGGCCTGGCCGCCCGGATGCCGCCCGATCTGCGCATCGTCATGGTCCATGCGGTTAACCCGTACGGGTTTGCCCATCTGCGGCGGGTCAACGAGGACAATATCGACCTGAACCGCAATTTTATCGACCACGACGCGGCCCCGCCGGCCAACCCGGCCTATGACGAACTGGCGGATATCATCGCGCCCACGGCACATTGGCGGCTGGCGACCGGCGCGTCACTGGCGCGATTGTTGATGCACCGGATGATCCACGGCACGGCCAAACTGCAGGCTGCGATTACGGGCGGCCAATATAACCATCCTGACGGGTTGTTTTATGGCGGCCGGGCGCCGGCATGGTCCAACAAGACATTCCGCCAGATTGTTCGCCGGCGCATCGTGGGGGCGGAGCGCGCCGCGCTGCTGGACATCCACACCGGCCTCGGGCCCCATGGGCAGGGCGAAATCATCTCAAGCGACATGCCCGGATCGCCCGCCCATGCACGCGCTCAAGCCTGGTGGGGCGAGCGGGTCAAAACCACGAAAGCCGGAGAATCGGTGTCGGCGGACTTGTCGGGAACCCTGAAGAACGCGTTTTACGAAGCGCTGCCACGCGCCGAGGCAACAGCGGGCACCCTGGAATTCGGGACCCTCCCGGCGCTCCAGATATTGCATGCGATGCAGGCGGAAAACTGGTTGCATAACAATGGCGGGAACCATCGAAGTGCGACGCAAATAATATCCGCCATGCGCCATGCCTTCTATCCCGACAGCGATACCTGGAAGACCAGGGTCTGGAATCAGGGGTGCGAAGCGGTAGAGCAGGCAATGGCGGGGCTTTGCGTGTGAGGCGTTAGCGCGGTCCCTTATAATCCTTCAGATACCCCGGCAGCCCTATGTCATCACGCAATTGCCCATCCGGCTCCGGCTCTCCAAATGTACGATGCATTGGCACCACGCCGGCCCAGACCGGGTCGTTCATGTCTTCGGGTTCGTCCTCGACGCCGCCGTCGCGGATTTTGGCCGACACCTCGACCAGATCGAAAGCCAACACCGTCGTCGCCTTCTTCTCCTGGGCGTTGGGGGCGCGCAGTTCGTCCCAGCGGCCCGGCGCCAGCTTTTCCATGAAGACCTTCAGCGTTGCCAGTATTTCGGCCTCGTCGGTAAGCTTCCGGCCGGTCCCGTAAATCACAACCGTGCGATAGTTGACCGAGCTGTGATAGCCCGAGCGCGCCAGCACCAGCCCGTCGGTCATCGTCACTTCGATGCAGGCGGGGGCACCGTTTTCCAACGCCCGCATCATCCGGCTGGCGGACGAGCCGTGGATATAGAGAGTCTCGTCCTCGCGCCAGTGGGCGGTCGGGATGACCGCTGGCGCACCGTCATGGATGAAACCCACATGACAGATCAGCGCCTCGTCCAGGATCGCATGCACCCTGTCGCGGTCGTAGACGCCCCGCTCATGCGCCCGCTTCAGCGTGGTGCGTTTGGTCTTTGTATAGTCGGTCATGTTCCCATCCGTCTGATTCATTCCACCAGGTTGCGCGAACAGACATAACGGATATATTGGACCTGTCGAAAGAGCCATTTTCAACAAACTAACAGGGCCATTTTTTGACCGAACTTTCAACCCTTTTCGAAGCCAGCCTGGACCCGGACTCGACGGCGCCGTTGTACCGGCAACTCCATGGCGCGCTGCGCGACGCCATCCTCGGCGGCAGGCTGACGCCGGGGGAACGCCTGCCCTCGTCACGCGCAATGAGCAAGCATCTGGGTTGTTCGCGTAACAGCGTGACCGAGGCCTACGACCTGCTGACCGCCGAGGGTTATCTGGAGGGCCGCGTCGGCGCGGGCAGTTTCGTGTCGCGGGCATTCGCCGAGGGCTGGGTGCGCGACCGCCCCGGCATGCTCCATGGGCATTCCGATGCCGGACCGCCGCGCCTGTCCAGGGTGGGCGAGGTTTTGCTGGAAATGGGGGCGGGTTCCCTTGAGGAATCCGATGATCCCCGCCAGGATCCGATCGGGCCCGACCCGTCGGCATTCCCGTTCGACATCTGGGCCCGCGCGCTGGCCCGTGCCTGGCGGCGGCCAAGTCCGGATCAGGCCTTTCGCGGCGACCCCATGGGACATCGGCCCCTGCGCGAGGCGGTGGCGGACTATCTGCGCAAGGTCCGGGCGCTGGATTGCGGCGCGGACCAGGTGATGATTACGTCCGGCGCGCAGCATGCACTGGACTTGATCGCCCGCCTGTTGCTGAACCCGGGCGACTCGGTCTGGATGGAAGACCCATCCTATCGCGGGGCGCGCGCCGCCCTGGCCGCCGCCGGCGCCCACGCGATACCGGTGCCGGTGGACGGGGATGGATTCGACGCCGCGCGGGCCGCCGATATCGCGCCCGACGCCAGGGCGGCCATGGTGACCCCCTCGCACCAGTTCCCGCTGGGCGTGACCATGAGTCTGGCGCGCCGCATGAAACTGCTGGAATGGGCGGCGGCCGGCGAGCGCTGGATCGTCGAAGACGATTACGACAGCGAGTTCCGCTACACGGGCCGCCCCATCCCGGCGCTGCAGGGCCTGGACCGGGCCCGGCGCGTCATCTATGTCGGCACCTTCAGCAAGGCGATGTTCCCCGGCCTGCGGCTGGGTTATCTGGTGCTGCCGCCAGCCCTGGTCGAGGCCTTCCGCGCGGCGCGCATGCTGCTGGATGGGCATACCGCCATGATCGGCCAACTGGCGCTGGCGGAATTCATCGCCGACGGTCACTTCCCCGCCCATCTGCGCCGCATGCGCGCGCTGTATGGCCGACGCCGGGACATCATGCTGCATCATTTGAATGAGCGTCTTGCGCCCTTCCTGGCCGGACCGTCGGGCGAGGCCGGCATGCATCTGCTGGCCCATCTGCGCGAAGGGCTGGACGACAGCGCGATCGTCCGCCGCGCCGCCGGGGTGGGGGTTAATTGCCAGGCCTTGTCGGCCTATCATGCCGGACCGGACCGTCGCCAGGGACTGGTGTTGGGTTTCGGCGCCGTCCGCGAAGACGCGATCCCCGGCATTATCGCGAGGCTGGCTGATGTTGTTGGTCAACGGTGAGATGCTTGATCCCGCGGGCAGCGACCCACCGAGCAACTCGTCCGAAACCACGCCGAATTCCGCACAGGTGGCAAGGCCGGGCGTCGCCGAGGAGTCTTTTTTTCATCTGTATCCCTCCGCATTTTCGATTTCGCCTATATCCGCTGTCGTTTCACCTCTCGATGAACCGCGTGGATCACCGGGAAAACAGGTTCTACCCATTAAACCAATGCTCATTAAGAAAGACCTGAAAAGCACTGCGCAAAGCCTGTGGGACAACAAAAAACGGCGCCTCGCGGCGCCGTTTCCCGTTCACGATATGACGTGAATTTCCGGTTGGATTAACTTCCACCGCTGCTGGCGGAGGCACCCGCCAGATAGCTCGAAACCGTACTGAAGATGAGCTGCAGCTGGGTACCCAGGATCTGCAGCGCGACAATCGCGGCGACGGAAACAAGCGCGGCAACCAGGCCGTACTCGATCATGGTCGCGCCGTCTTCGTCATTCAAAAAGGCTTTAATGAAACTCATTTAGAAACTCCCCAAAAAAAATTAAACCCTGGCAAATGCCGGCAACAGTGAACCCGTTGCGACAACCAACCTTATATCAGCCGGTTCGTTAAAAACATCTTAAGTATTATAGTTAACGCGTACAATGCCATCCTTTTGGCGTATTTCTTGCGTGAGCCATTTATAGCCCCAAAATCAAATGGCGGCGCCCGCAAGCGCCGCCCTTCGTCACGAGCCAGACCCGCGAAATTTTCCAACGGTCAGCTACCGCCGCCGGCCGCGGCGGCCGCCAAATAGCTGGAAGCCGTGTTGAAAATGACCTGCAGCTGGCCACTCAAAATCTGCAGTGCGATAATCGCGAAAACAGACACAAGCGCGGCAACCAGGCCGTATTCAATCATGGGTACCATCCGTTAGATTTACTCCACTAGCAGTCTGTCGGAT
>JADFVY010000539.1 GCA_015222795.1 Pseudomonadota bacterium
AACAGGTTGTTCTCGGCGATGCCCAGCTCGATATGCTGGCCGGCCGGCCCCTGGTCCCATTTCAGCGGCGAGGCGATGGATTGCTCGCGGAAGGCATCGGGCTTGTCGTCGCGGTGGAACACGCCGCGCTGGTTGATCCAGCCGGCCAGATTGGTGGAGATCGCCACGTCCGGCGAGGTGGTGACGATGCGCCGGGCCAACTCGCCACCCGTCTTGCCGAGATCGTTCAGCATGCGGCCGAAGGCCTCCTGGGTGGCCATGCTGTCGGCCGTTGGCGCGAGAATCGGCGGTACCGGAGTCATGGCCGGCGCGGGCGTGGCCTCCCGCCGCGCGAAGGGCACACCGGTCAGGAAAGCGCGGACTTTTTTCTCCGGCGCTTCCATGCCGGCGAAGGGTTCCCACTCCTCGCCTTCCGGCACGTTATGGAGCGCCCGGAAGGCCTCCATCTGCCCCGGATTCATCAGGCCGGCGTGATTGTCCTTATGCCCGGCCAACGGCAGGGTATGGCCCTTGATGGTATAGGCGATGAAGCAATGCGGCCGGTCGTCCGCTACCCCGTGGAAGCCTTCCAGCACGGTTTCCATGTCATGCCCGCCCAGATTGGTCATCAGGCGGTGCAGCGCGGAATCGTCATGACTGTCCAGCAATTCCGCCAGGCCCGACGTGCCGGCAAGGTCGTCCTTCAGCCGTTCGCGCCAGGCCGCGCCGCCCATGAAGGTCAGCGCCGAGTAATGCTGGTTCGGGCAATCGTCGATCCACTGGCGCAGCGCCCCGCCGGCCGGGCCCTCGAAGGCGGCCTCCAGACGCTTGCCGTATTTCAGCTCGACCACGTTCCAGCCGACCGAACCGAAGAAGTCGCGGATGCGGCCAAACAGATGGTCGTTCACCACGCCGTCCAGGCTGTGGCGGTTATAGTCGATCACCCACCACAGGTTTCGCACATCATGCTTCCAGCCCTCCAGCAGGGCCTCGAAGACATTGCCCTCGTCCAGTTCCGCGTCGCCCATGATGGCGACCATGCGCCCGGGCGCAGTGCCGTCGCCGGCCAGTCCATGCGTCTGCACATAGTCGCGCAGCAGCGAGGCGAACAGCGTGACGCCCACGCCCAGCCCCACCGACCCGGTGGAGAAATCGACATCGTCGCAGTCCTTGGTGCGCGAGGGATAGGATTGCGCCCCGCCCAGCGCCCGGAAGTTCTCCAGCTTGTCACGGCTCTGGTTGCCCAGCAAATACTGGATGGCGTGGAACACCGGCGAGGCATGCGGCTTGACCGCGACCCGGTCCTCCGGCCGCAGAACGTTGAGATACAGCGCCGTCAACAGCGTCGCGGCCGAGGCGCAGGAGGATTGATGCCCGCCGACCTTCAGCCCATCGATATTGGGGCGGATATGGTTGGCGTTATGAATGGTCCAGGAGGCGAGCCACAGGATGCGCCGCTCCAGCGCCTCCAGCATCGCGATGTCGTTCTTGCCGGGCATGTTCATCATGGCCCGAGTATCGGCCAAACCGCGTCGCAAATAAAGAGAGCCGGACGAATATTCGCCCGGCCCGGTATTTTTCACCCGTATTCGGATTTCCGAAGGTCAGAAGGTCATGCGCACGCCCATCGACCAATCGTCGAACGTGATGCCCCGTAGCTCGTTGGTCTGGAACAGGTCCGACCAGCGATCGACGGCCAGCCGGAAATAGCGGAACTCAAGGGTCAACATCGTTCCCGGCGTCAGGTGGTATCCAACGCCTGCGATCGCCTGCCAGGACAGGCCGTACTCGTCATCGTCGAAAGGCACAATCCCGACCGAGCCGCTGGCAATCAATTGCGACATGCCGACGCCCAAGCCGAGATAAGGGGTAATGCGCGTCGGTGTGTGAAAATCCAACAGCACATTGAACATCGCGCTTCGAACCTCCACGTACCCGCCGATTGTCAGAAACAGGGTTCCGTCGAGACTGTCGGAATCGTCTTTGTCGGTCGTCGCTACAAAATCCGATCTGACCTGGCCATCGTCGTTTTTGCGGTACATTGCTTCCAACTCGAATCGCAGGTCGGCCGAATTATCGGGATAAACTGCGGTATATCCGAGCGATACGCCGGCGACGTATCCGTAATTCATTTCAAGCGAACGGTATTCGTGATGGTCGTTGAGCCCGCGTTCCACGAGGACTTCGCTGGAATCGCCAGTTTCGGGATCGACTACCGTTTCGTAAGTCGGATCGTATCCGGCCCAATCCGCCTGTGACGAGCCGCGCACCTGTGCCAGGCCGCCGCGAAAACTAATATACATCCCCCCATCCCTCTCGAAGGCCTCAGCCGAGGCCTGCAAGGGCGCACCGACAAGGCCCAAGAGAATTCCCAAAAGAAAAACGCGTAAAAGCTTCATTGTTCGGTCCTGATGTTTCCGGATAAAATCGTTCTGCCGCCATGTATTTAACAGAGGTAAGGTTGACGAATTGTAAACTTGACAGAATTGCAGCAATTTTTTATTGAAACATCGTCCCAAATTGTCTCGATCGGCTCTATACTTCGATCCGGGCGGCGTTATTGCCAGGCACCGACACCGGCGACCAACAGTGGTTCGCGCAGGGTTTCCGGCGGGCCGATTTCCCTGGCGCGGCGGAAATCAGCCATAAACAAGTCGCGCTTCAGGCGCCCGGCGATATCCGGGTCGGAGGTCGCGACGTCCATCTCGCGGTTCACCGCATGGCTGAGCCAGTCCATGTTGGCCGACCCGAACATCGCCCAGCCGTCCGCCAGCATCGCTTTGGCATGGGTAAAGCCGGGATAAATGTATATGCGGGCGCCCGCCGCCAGCAGGGTTTGGGCGGCTTCGCGGTTGCTATAGTCCATCAGCGCGCTGTCGTTTCGTTCCGGCAGGATGACCCGCACATCGACCCCGCGCCGCGCCGCCGCGGCCAGTCGGTCGACGGCGTCGTCATCGGCCAGATAGGGCGTCTGGACGAAGATATAATTTTGCGCGCGCTCGAATGCGGCGAAGCGGGCGCGGCGGATCTGGTCGTCGCCCGGCCGGGTCGCCAGCAGGCGCATCGGGGCGCCGCCACCGCCGTTCCTTATGGTCCCGCGCGTCAGGCTGCCGAACAACCAGCCAATATCCCCGAACAGTGAGGCGCGATCCCAGGTCGACTCGAAATCACGGCGGATGCCGGCCACCACGGGCCCGCGCAGCTCCACCATCATGTCGTGCCATTCATAGCGGTATTCCCGGCCGATATTCATACCGCCCAGGAAGGCGCGCTTGCCGTCGACCACGATGCTCTTGGTATGGTCGCCCGCCATCAGCGGGTTGGCCTGTATGCGCACCGTCACCGCCGACTCGTCGCGCAGATAGGCGGCGATGGACAGCGGTGCGCGGTGGCCCGCCGGCAGGGTATCGGGCCGCGCGCCCGAAGCCCAGCTACTGCCCAGCCCGTCCAGCAGGACGCGCGTGCGCACCTCGCCGGCGCGGTTTTTCAGGCGGTCGGCCACGTCCAGCGCCACATCATCGGTATCGAATATATAGAGCCTGACATCGACCGATTTCTCCGCGCCCGCGATGGCGTCGTAAAGCACTGGATAGAACGCATCGCCGTCGATCATGAATTGCGCCGTGCCGAGGGTCTGGCGCGTGCCGGTTAGATCGTTCAGGGTCTTCTCCCAGGCAATCAGGTCCATGCCGCCATCCGGGGCCAGCGAAACCGCGGGCGTGTCGCCGTCCGATGAAATCGCCTTGAACGTGGCCGTGATCATCCCGCCCAGCGTATCGGCGGTCAGCATGATCACCCTGTGCAGGGTGGAGACCGGCTCCTTGATCGGCCGCACCACCGACGACCAGATCGCCGACGCCCCGAAACCGAGATGCGGCGCCAACCCGGCGCCGAATTCGCCCTCGGCCTCCAGCCCCATCGGATCGGCCGGCATATCCCGCCCCCCGCCGGCGCAACCGGCAATCGACGCCGCCAGCAGGCATGCCATTGCAATCCTCAGGCCACCGCGCCATGCGTATCCATTTCGACCGGTGGTAAGCATATAGCGTTCCATGGCTCTCGCCTCCTCATGGCAGTCCGCCACAAGGACAAGGCAAAGCAAAGCGGTACGAGATTCCGAATTTTGCCACCCGTTTACAAATCCTTAACAGCCTTCGTGGACAATCGATGGTTGCCATTGAGGGCATCAGAAAGAAGGAATCCCGCTTGGAAGGACAAAAAGATAACGGCGGCGAAAACGAAACCGTGTTGTGGCAGTCGCCGCCCGGGCGGCGGGCGCGTTTTGCGGCTGGCGGCAAATATGGCAACCCGACACGGGGCGAGTTGCGGGTGATGATATCGGTGTGTGTGTTTTCTGTGCTGATGTTGATACTCGCCAGCGGCGCGGGTGCGCCGAACTCGCTGTCTACCTTCAGCGTTGCGAGCGTCGCCTAGATGTTCGGGTATCTGATCCTCTATGTAGGCTATAACCGCGTCTCGCGGATAACACTCACCGAACGCGAAATCCGCCATGCCATTGGCTTCCCCTGGCCCAGCCATGAAACGATCGCGCGCGCCGACGTCCGCTCCGTCGTGATTTACGAGGGCGACGGCACGGTCGTGCTGCTGG
>JADFVY010000540.1 GCA_015222795.1 Pseudomonadota bacterium
GCGCTGCGCCGCGAACGTTTCGGCGCCGAGACCTATTTGAGCTATGAGATCTTCGATTTCCGGATCAACAAGGCCATGACCCAGGTCAAGTTCCGCTATTTCCTGGCCGAGAACGACCGGGGGGATGCGTTGATTCGCCAGCGCGCCGTTACCTTCGAGAGGGCCGGCGGTGGCTGGAAGATCAGTGAATTCGACAATTTCGACTTCGACTGAACTGGCGGTTCGCATGCCGGGATAACCGACGAATACGCCGCCGCGCGCCAACGCCTGCTGTCGGAAATCGACTCGGACGTTCGCGACACGGCGCGCTGGCTGGGCGCCGATCGGCTGGACCCTGCCGTGCGCGATGCGATGGCCCACGTGCCGCGCCACGAATTCGTGCCCCGCTGGGAACAGCCTTACTCGTATGAAAACCGACCGCTTTCGATAGGTCAGGGCCAAACCATCTCGCAGCCCTATATTGTCGCCGCGATGACCCAGATGCTGCGACCCCGGCCGGATATGAGGGTATTGGAGATCGGCACCGGCTGCGGTTACCAGGCCGCCGTGCTGGCCGAATGCATGGCCGACGTATGGACCGTCGAGCGTATCCCAGAACTTGCCGAGGCGGCCGCCGCACGGCTCAAGCGACTCGGCTACGCCAATGTCCACGTGAAAACCGCCGATGGCGCACTCGGCTGGCCCGAACATGCGCCCTATGACGGCATACTCGTTACCGCGGCGGCCAGTGAAATCCCCGTCGCCCTGGTCGACCAACTCGACCAGGGCGGGCGCATGGTCATCCCCGTCGGGGTGGGGCGTTACGAACAGGTCCTGACGCTGGTTAGCAGGAATGAGGACGGAGAGGTCAGCGAGGAACGTGGCCTCCCCGTCGCTTTCGTGCCGCTGATTACTGCGAAGAAGCCTTAAGGAAATTCCTGTTTTTTCTACTCCGGCCTGTTTTTTATATCCAAGCCTGCCCGTCAATCATCCTCTAACAATCTGATTTTATTGCGAAATCATACCACTCTTCCATACCCACCTGCAGCATGTTAATATTCACAAAAGTTTAAGGGTTAATCTTAAACGTATGGGTGCATGCGCAAAAACAAAAAAAATTAAATGGCGGCTAACACGCGCGCAGGAAACCACCGAAATAACAGCGGAGGATTGTAAGTTGGTCTATACAAAAAAACATCCGGCATTGTTGGTCATGGGCGTTTTGCTGGTGGCGCTGGCCGTCGCCACGAACGCCGGCATGCTGGACGGGCTTGTTGATTATCTGAAAATCGGCAAAAAGACAGGCGAGATAACCGGCATGTCGGGTTTCTTCGGCGTCGTCGGCCTCGCCGTCGGCGCCTGGCATATGTGGGGCAAACACGAGGAGGGAAACCTCGACTACTATCTGTCGAGCGTGGGAGGGGCAATTTTCATATTGTTCATCGCCATGATCGTCACCTGGTTCGTCGCCCCGTGGATTGCCGTCATCAGCAAATCGATGGGCCCGGTGATGGGCGCCAAATACCTGCATCAGGTCCTGGGACTGAACTACGTCGTGCTCGGCATCGTTGCCGGCATCATTACGGTGAACGTGTTCAAGATTCCGGGTTGGGCGGAGAACGGGGTGCGATTGTCCCGCCTCGGCCTCAAGACCGGGGTCATTCTGCTGGGCACGTTGTACAGCCTGGCCGAACTGGCCCATCTCGGCAAGCTTTCGGTCGTGATGATCGGATTCTTCGTGCTCGGCTCGGTCGGCCTCGTGCTGTTCCTGGGCAGGCGCAGGAAGATCCCCAACTCCATGGGCGGCGTGCTGTCCGCGGGGATGGGCGTCTGCGGTGTTTCCGCCACGGTGGCGGCGGCGCCTGTCGTACAGGCCAAGCCGACGGAAATAGCCTATACCATCGGCACCATTCTGATCTGGGGCGTGGGCTGCATGTTCCTGTTCCCGGTCATCGGCCATGTCCTCAATCTGGGCCATATCCAGTTCGGCGCCTGGGCGGGCACCGGCATTCTCAATTCGGCGCAGGTCGCGGGCGCGGCCCTGGCCTACCAGCCGGACGGTATCGAGACCCTGAAGGTCGCCGAAATCTTCAACATCACCCGCGTGCTGTTCCTGCCACTGATCGTCTTGTGGCTGGCGATCTGGTATGTGCGGCGGGAAGAATCCGCCGCCGGTATGAAGGTCAATGTCGGCAAGGTGGTGATCGAGAAGTTCCCGCTCTTCGTGCTCGGCTTCATCCTGATGTTCGCCCTGTCCTCGACGGGCATTTTCGCCCCGCCGAACCATTACAAGGGCAAATATTTCGACAACGACATTAAGGAGTCGAAGCTGCTGACGGAAGAAGAGGTGGCCCTGCTCACCTCCGAAGCCGACAAGGTGCAGAGCCCGGCCCGGGCCGAAGCGCTGGCCCGGCTGATCGAGGGCCGGAAGATCGCGAACATCGACGACGATTCGGCGATCCGCGGTCTGACCAACGCCAAGGTCCTTTCGAAGGACGCCAGCACGGTCCTGAAGAAGGCCCATAAGGTCGTGTACCACACCGCGAAGAAGATCAAGCAGTTCCGGCAGTGGATCACCTGGCTGTTCGCCTTCGGCCTCACCGGCCTCGGCATGCAGATCACCGGGGCGGCGATGCGTCAGGCGGGCGGTCAGCCGCTGGTCATCGGCGGTATCGTCGGCACCATCAAGGCCGTTCTTTCGTTGATCGTGATTCTTCTGTTCGTCAGCGAAACCATCTAAGGGAAGGAGATTGCCATGTCTGAGAATGACAGCCAGAACATCGATCTGCAAAAAGAAGGCAAAGCGACTTTCCATCGCGGTTCCGCCTTGTCGGTCTTCAAGAGCGACCGTGCGGAGGATCTAATCGCGCTGGCTTGCGCCTTGCTGATCGCATTTGGCGTATACGTTCTGGTCGGGTAAAACCGAACACCGGAATAACCGGCCCGGCGCGCGCCTTCACCGGCCGCGCCGGGTCATTTTTGCGCATCGTAACAAAGGGAACAGGCGATGACGCCGGCAAAAATACTTCTGGCCAGCCACGGCACCCCGGGCGCCCGGGCAGCTGAGCAGGTGGCGCTGTCACTTTGCGCGCGGGAGGGAGCGATCTGGCATCTCGAGGTCGTGCCCGATTTCTGGAAGGGGATGCGAGGCGACGACTGGCTGAACAACGCTATCACCCAGCAGCGTTTCGGCGATTACGTCGAATCCCAGCTGGAGCGCGAACTGGCCGAACATGCCGAGGCCCTGAGCCGCGAGGTGCTGGACCGGGGCTTTTCCTACGAGAATCTTTCGGTCCTCGGCAAGCCCGCGGAATGCCTGCTGGATGCGGCCGCCAGAGAAATATTTGACCTTGTGGTTATCGGCTCGCCCCGACCGAAGGGAACGCCGGGCTACCGGTCGCGCATAAAAATGGAAACCCTTGTGCGGGGATTGCGGATCCCGCTGTTCGTCGCCCCCCACCCGGACCGATGACGGAAGAAACAAATATGGCCGACGACACAGCCGACACGGAAGCCAGCACGGACGCCGCCTGGGTAACCATCGAAACCCCGCTGACCGCCGATTCGCTGCTGGCCTTCTGCCGCGAAGACGTCGAACGCCTGTTCCGCATCAACTCGTTGCTGAAGTTCGAGGAATGGCGCCACGTCGCGGAAAACGAACATCATATCCGCCTGCGGAATTTCGTAAACGACAAGGAACTGGAGACCGGCCTGCAGGTGGAGCCGCTGGCGGATGGCCTTCGCATCACCTACGACAACGGCCTGAAAACAGCGACCACCTTCCGGGTCGTGGCGACGGAAGCCGGCGCGCGATTGATCGTGACCGACGACTATTCCGGCACACCGGCCGAAGAACGCCAAGCCCGCACCGACGAGGTGGACCAGAGCCTGGTTCAGTGGGGCCACGATTTGCATCGTTACCTGGCCAGATGGAACCGCTGGTCCCGTCACGCCCCGTGGCGCTGGTATATGACCCGCGTCTGGCAGCCGATGACCCCAATGGCGCGTCGCGTCGTCTTCCTGCTGATCGTCATCACGGCAATGGAGTTCGCGGTCTTCCTGATGGTCCTGGCGATCTTCGTGCTCGAACTGAATAAATTCGTGGGGCTGTGATTCATCTTACCTGAATCATGCTATAGTGCCTGATGGGGGGTAGACAGGAGCTGCCCATGATCAGGAAATTCATCGTCGCGACTTGCCTGCTCGCGGCCCTCGCCTTCGCCGCACCGGCCAACGCGGACGGGTATCGCCGCGGCCACTGGGGTGGCCATGGCCAACACTACAGCTACAAATATTACCGCCATGACGGCGCGGCCGTCTTCGCCGGCGGGTTGCTGCTCGGTGCCTTGATCGGGCATCTCGCCGCCCCGCCGCGCACGGTCTATGCGGCGCCGCCGCAACCCGTGCTGGGCAATTGCCGCACGATTTATGGCACCGGCTATGTCAACGGTCGCCTGGCGGAATATTCGGGAACCGGCTGCTACGACGCATACGGCAACCTCTATGCCATGCCCGGCAGCGAGCGGTTCCTGGGATATATAGACTAGGGAAAACTGGCGCGCCCGGCAGGACTCGAACCTGCGACCCCCAGATTAGGAATCTGGTGCTCTATCCGGCTGAGCTACGGGCGCCCGGAACCGCTATATAACCTATCCCTCCGCCATATTCCAGACGTTGGATCGCAACTACTCCAGAGTCTTGAAGCGTTCGGTTGCGGCTACCAGGGCGGTCGCGATGCCCGGTTCCATGGCGGAGTGGCCGGCATCCGCTATTAACTCGTAACGCGCCCTTGGCCAGGCGGCCGCCAGCCGGTCTGCGATGTGCGGCGGGCAGACCATGTCGTAGCGCCCCTGCACGATCACGCCGGGGATGGCCGCCATGCGCCGCGCCCCGGCCAACAGGGCGCCGTCATGCAGGAAACATTCATTGGCGAAGTAATGCGCCTCAATCCGGGCGAGCGCCAGGGCGGCCCGCTCGTCGTCGCGCGAAACGGACGCTTCATCGCGTGGTATCAGGGCCGAGCAGGCGGTCTCGTAGCGCCGCCAGGCCAGCGCCGCGGGCATATGGACGGCCGGATCGGGATCGGTGAGGCGCCGATGGAACCCAGCCAGCAGGTCGTCGCGCTCCGAGCGCGGCAGATGGCCGGCGAAGGCGCGCCCGGCCTCTGGGAAGAATCTCCCCATGCCATCGAAAAACCAGTCGATTTCACCGCGTCCTCCCAGGAAAACGCCGCGCAGGATCAGTCCATGGCACCGCCCGGGATGAGATTGGGCGTAAGCCAGCGCCAGCAGCGAGCCCCAGGACCCGCCGAATACCACCCAGCGCTCGACCTCTCGATCCCGGCGCAGCACCTCTATATCGGCGACCAGCGCATCGGTGTCGTTACCTGCTATTTCCGCATGTGGGGTCGAACGGCCGGCACCGCGCTGGTCAAACAGAATAATGCGGTAATGGCCAGGATCGAAGAAACGGCGGGCCGAGGCGGCAATGCCGGCGCCAGGACCGCCATGCAGGAACAGGACAGGCGAACCGTCCGGATTACCGCATTCTTCCCAGTACAGTTCATGCGGTGGGCCGACCGCCAGCCGGCCGTGCGCATAGGGCTCTATTTCCGGATAGAGC
>JADFVY010000073.1 GCA_015222795.1 Pseudomonadota bacterium
GGCAAGGAGTTCTACTATCAGCGCCGTGGCCAGATGGACATGGCCTGCAGCCATTGTCACGAAGACAATGCCGGCAACATGATTCGCGCCAACCTGCTTACCGAGGGGCAGACCAACGGCTTTCCCACCTATCGCCTGAAATGGCAGGGCGTGGGTACGCTGCATCGCCGCTTTGCAGGCTGCAACAAGAACATCCGCGCCAAACCCTACAAGCGCGGCGCGGACGAGTATGTCAATCTCGAACTCTACCTCGCCTGGCGGGGCCGGGGCCTGGGCGTGGAAACGCCGTCGGTCAGGAACTGAGTATTGACTTGCATGACTGCGGGGGATGCGGGTTTGACCGCATCCCCCGTTTTATTTGGAGATAGTGGATAAATGTTCACGCGCCGTGATTTTTTCACTCTTGCCGCCGCGACAGCGACCCTAATGGGCGGCGCCAGCGGGTTGGCGCGGGCTGCGGCCAAGCAGCAGATAACCCAGGACGATCTTCTGAAGTTCGATCCGGTCGGCCAGGTGACCTTGCTGCATATTACCGATATTCATGCCCAGCTGGTCCCCGTCTATTTCCGGGAGCCCTCGGTCAATCTGGGCATCGGCGAGGTCGTGGGCCTGCCGCCGCATATTACCGGCAAGGATTTCCTTAAGAAATTTTCCATCCCCGCCACCTCGCCCGAGGGCTATGCGCTGACCAGCAACGATTTCACCGCGCTGGCCAAGAACTACGGCAAGGTCGGCGGGCTCGACCGTCTGGCGACGCTGATCAAGGCGATCCGCGCGCAGCGGCCGAACAACACGCTGTTCCTGGACAGTGGCGATACCTGGCAGGGTTCCTATACCTCGCTGCAGGAACAGGGCGCCGACATGGTGCGCGCCATGAACGCCCTGGGCACGGAAGCCATGACCGCCCACTGGGAATTCACCTACGGCACCGAGCGCGTCGAGGAACTGATCGAGATGCTGGAATTCCCGTTCCTCGCGGGCAATGTGCGCGATACCGAATGGGAGGAGCCGGTCTTCGACGGTGTCGCCTATTTCGAACGCGGCGGCGTGAAGATCGGCGTGGTCGGCCAGGCATTCCCCTACACTCCCGTCGCCAACCCGCGCTACAAGATCCCGACCTGGAGCTTCGGCATCCAGGAAAAGCGTGTCCAGGAACTCGTAAACGAAGCCCGCGGCGAGGGCGCCGAACTGGTGGTGCTGCTGAGCCATAACGGCTTCGACGTCGACCGCAAGATGGCCAGCCGCGTCGAGGGAATCGACGTTATCCTGACCGGCCACACCCATGACGCCCTGCCCGTGGTGCTGGAAGAGAAAGGCACGCTGCTGGTGGCCTCTGGCTCGCACGGCAAGTTCCTGTCCCGCCTCGACATCGAGGTGAAGGGCGGCAAGATGACGAATTACAATTACCGCCTGATTCCCGTCTTCTCCGATGTGATCGACCCCGACCCGGAGATCGCGGCCATCGTGAAGGGCATCCGCGATCCGCATGAGGCGGAGTTGACCCGCGTGCTGGGCCGAACGGAAAACCTGCTCTACCGCCGCGGCAATTTCAACGGCACCTTCGATGATCTGATCTGCCAGGCGCTGATGCAAGAGCGCGACGCCCAGATCGCGCTGTCGCCCGGTTTCCGCTGGGGCGCGTCGCTGCTGCCGGGCCAGGACATCACGGTAGAGGATGTCTACAACATGACCTCGATCACCTACCCCGCCGCCTACCGCAACGAATTCACCGGCGAGTTCCTGAAGGTGATTCTGGAAGACGTGGCGGACAATTTGTTCAACCCGGACCCCTATTACCAGCAGGGCGGCGACATGGTGCGCGTCGGCGGCATGTCCTA
>JADFVY010000541.1 GCA_015222795.1 Pseudomonadota bacterium
ATCATGGCATTTACCGTCGCGTGCACCTGCTGGATGCTGTCTTGCATATGCGACTGCATCTGCTGCATCTGCTGCTGCAGCGCGGCCAGTTGCTGCTGGATGTTCTGAAATTCGCCGTGCAACTGGTTACCGGCGGTCTGGATGACGCCGATGTCCTCGCTGGTCTGCTGCTGCTGGGCGTGAAGCTGCTGCATGGCTTCCTGCATTTGCCCGACGACCTCGCCGCCGCCCTGTTCCATCTTTTCCTTCAGGGCCTTGAGCTGTTCCTCGGTGACGGTATGCAATGCCTGAAGCTGGGTCAGCGCCTCGCGCGCGGTGCGCGCGTCGGCGACCGTCTTGTCGAAGTCGGTCTTCATGCGGGTCACCGCGCCGTCGGCCCGGTCGACCGTTTCGCGCAGCCCGATTATTCCGCGCAAGACCTTGCCAAAGCCCTCGCGGCGTACAGTGAACTCATGGCCCAGGCCCGCGCCGATAATGAGCAGCAACGCGGTCACAACCCCTGTATAGAAATCGCCCGCCCCAAAGCCGGCTGCGATCCCCAAGAACATCCCGACGACCACGTACCCTATAATGATAGTTTGATTTGTACCCATGATTACGTGCTAATCCCACCGCTTTCCAACCGACACATATCCGCGCCGCGCAGAGCGTACGCGCGGGCGAGTCTCAAGGCAAGCACACTTCGCATGCTCAAGGATGGTCGGCACCGACTGCCGATTCCACTTTATCGATTCCATCTTCCCTCAGTAAAGCCGTCAGTTCCCCTTTGATACGGTTAATCAATACCGCCCCTTGGTAAACAAAACCTGTATATATTTGAAATAATGAGGCTCCGGCACGAATTTTTTCATATGCGTCCCGGCCGCTGGAAATGCCGCCAACCCCGATCAGGGGCAGTTTTCCTGCTGTCAGGCCATACATAAGCGAAAGCAGCCGGGTCGAGGGTTCGAACAGCGGTTTACCGCTCAAACCGCCCGATTCGCCGCGACTCGGGCTTTTCAGGGACTCCGGGCGCTCGATTGTGGTGTTACTGATAATCAATCCCGCTACCGGTCCTTCCAGGGCCAGGCGGGCTATATCCTCGCAATCCCGGGGTGTCAGGTCGGGCGCGATTTTTACCAGCAGCGGCGGTGCGCCATCCGGGCAGGCCTGGGCCAGCGCGTCCGACACCGCATCGACGATCTCCGCCAATCGCGCTGGATCCTGAAGCGCGCGCAGGCCAGGCGTATTGGGCGAGGAGACGTTCACTACCATATAGTCCGCCAGCGGGCCCAGCCGCCGGGCACAGGCGACGTAATCCGTCACCGGATCCGCCGTTTCCTTGTTTTTGCCGATATTAACCCCGACGATTCCCCGGCGCGGCCCGGCCAGGTTCGCTGCCACCGCCTCCATTCCGTCATTGTTGAACCCCATGCGGTTGATGACGGCCTCGTCATCGGTGAGGCGAAAAAGGCGCGGGCGCGGGTTGCCGGCCTGCGGCCGCGGCGTCACCGAACCGATCTCGACAAAACCGAACCCCATGCGCAGTGTCGCGCGCCAGGCCTCGGCATTCTTGTCAAAGCCGGCCGCCATCCCAAGGGGGTTGGGAAAATCCAGACCGAATACCCTGGTTGCCAGGGCCGGGTCGTCGGCCGTGCGCTGGATCGGCCCCAGCCCCAGGGAAAGGGCGCGCACGGTCAGGCGATGTGCGCGTTCCGGCTCCAGCCAGCGGATCAGGGGAAGGGCGAGATCGTAGGGATTCATCACGGCGGAACCTACGCGAGCAACCGCCGCCGGGCAAGTATCCCGCCGACTGTCGCGATCGGATTCACATATGCGAGAGCAGAAAACCGACAGTTCGCGAATCAATTGCAAATTGCAACCGCGCCAATGCGTCACATTTCCTGCTCCACAAAAGTATGTAAAATAACGAGAATATTACCGTGAAACCCGGCAAAAAACCGCGATTGGATGTTTTCGTGAACTGGCACGCGCTTTGCTCGGAGTTCACCAGGGGTAACTGAGCCACGGACAGAAAGCGCAACCTTGGAATGAGCGTTAGCAGATCGAACATGGCCACGGCGGCCGCGCTGCACGACAACCTGGGATCGGTCGAACCGATGCCCAGGCGGAGCGACCGCAAGGTGCCTGAAAAACCGACCATGGAAATGCTGGCCGCGGGCAGTATCGCGGGTGGCGTGTCGGTCGAGGCCGCCTGGAACATATACCAGGCGATGCTGAAGGCCGCATCCTGACAATTCAGCGAATCCCCTCTTGCGTGGGCGGCTCGCGCGGCGCTATCGTGCCGTCATGCAAGGCATACATTTCATAGACGACAAATGGGTTGAGGGCGAACCGCTGCTGCTCGGCCCGCTGACCCACGCTACCTGGATGGCTTCGGTCGTGTTCGACGGCGCGCGCGCCTTCGAGGGCGTTTCCCCCGATCTGGATCGCCACTGCGCGCGGCTGATCGCGTCCGCCTACAGTTTCGGGCTGAAGCCGATGTATTCGGCGGGTCAGGTA
Source organism: Pseudomonadota bacterium (assembly GCA_015222795.1). Lineage (GTDB taxonomy): Bacteria > Pseudomonadota > Alphaproteobacteria > UBA8366 > JADFVY01 > JADFVY01. The sequence continues at coordinate 2,503 of JADFVY010000541.1, forward strand.
GAGGAAATCGCGCGCGAGGGAATCGCGAAATTCGGGCCCGGCGCGGCTGTCTATATTCGGCCGATGTACTGGGCGGAAAACGGCGCGCAGTTCTTCGTGGCGCCGGATCCGGACAGCACGCGCTTCTGTCTGTCGGTCTTCGAAGAGGAAATGCCTGAGCCGGGCAACATGTCGATCTGCCTGTCCCCGCTTCGCCGCCCGGCCCCCGACATGGCGCCGACCGACGCCAAGGCGTCATGCCTTTATCCCAATTCGGCCCGCGCCCTGGTGGATGCGGCCAAGCGCGGCTTCGACAATGCCGTCATGCTGGACTGCAACAACAATGTCGCCGAGTTGGCGACCGCCAATATCTGGCTGGGCAAGGACGGCGCGGCCCATACGCCGGTCGCCAACGGAACCTTCCTGAACGGCGTCACCCGCCAGCGCGTCGCCGGCCTGTTTCGTGAAGCCGGCGTTGAAGTGCATGAGCGGACCATTACATGGGCCGATGTCATGGAGGCCGACGAGGTTTTCACCACCGGCAATCTGGCCAAGGTGATGCCGATCACCCGGGTCGAGGGCCGGGACCTGCAGTTCGGCCCCCTGTTTCGTCAGGCCCGCGAGCTATACTGGGAATTTGCGCATAAAAAGGGATAATTCATGGCTGACTTGATGCGGACGATCACGATCCCGCTTGGGGAAATTTATGTACCGACCAAGCTGACCAAGATGCTAGACGAGGCCAAGGTGGAGACCCGGGCCGAGGAAGTCCTTGAGAACGGTCTGGAATCGCCGATCCAGGTGCGCCGCGACGAAGAACGCAACCGTTATGTCCTGGTCTCCGGCGTCAACCGCCTGGAAGCCGCCCGCTCCCTGGGCGAGGACAGCATCGCGGCCCTGGTCGTTCAGGCGCGGAAGCACTGAGGGGGCGCTGGCCAGTCCGCGCTGTCTGTGCACCAGATACTTCGACAGCCTCGTCTTGGAGAGCTTTGCGCAAAGCGTAAGGTCGTCATTGCGAGCCGGAGGCGAAGCAATCCAGCCCCACCGGCGGACTGGATTGCCGCGGCGCTACGCGCCTCGCAATGACGTCGCCGCCTCGTTCAGCCTCGCCAGGTGGGGCGCCTTTTCCTCCGGGGGCAGGAACGAGGCCTCGATTGAATTGCGGGCTAGTTCGACCAGTTCGCGCCGGGTCAGGTTCAGCGCCTCGGCCACCGCCACGAAATTATCGCCCAGATAGCCGCCGAAATAGGACGGGTCATCGGAATTGACGGTGGCGCAAAGGCCGGCGTCGAGCATGCGCTTGAGCGGGTGGTCCGCGATATCGGGCACGACGCACAGCTTGACGTTAGACAGCGGGCAGACGGTCAGCGCCATGCGCGCCGCCGCCAGCCGTGCAACAAGCGCGGGGTCGTCCAGCGCGGCGTTGCCGTGGTCGATGCGATCGAGATGCAGGAGATCGACGGCATCGCGCACATTGTCGGCCGTGCCTTCCTCGCCGGCATGGGCCACCAGCTTCAGCCCCGCGTCGCGCGCGGCCTGGAATAGCCGCTCGAACTTGGCCGGCGGATTGCCGCGCTCGCTGGAATCCAGCCCCACCCCGATAATCCGCCCGTCGGCGAACCAGGGCTCGGCCTCGCGGAAGGTTTCGAAACCCTCTTCCTCGGAAAGATGGCGCAGGAAACAGAGAATCAGTCGTGAGGTGATGCCATGTTTGCGCCCGCCCTCGGCCAGGCCCGCCAGAATGCCATCGGTCGCCACCGCGAAGGGGATGCCGCGCGAGGTGTGGCCCTGCGGGTCGTAGAATATTTCCACATGGACGATGCCATCGGCCGCGGCGCGGTCCATATAGGCCAGGGTCAGGGCCTTGAAATCCTCGGCCTCGCGCAGCACGCCCATGCCCTGGTAATAGATGTCGAGGAAATCCTGCAGTTCGGTGAATTCATAGGCCGCGCGCACC
>JADFVY010000542.1 GCA_015222795.1 Pseudomonadota bacterium
GTATACATCAGGTTGGCGCTAAATCCGACAGACTGCTAGTGGAGTAAATCTAACGGATGGTACCCATGGGATTGCGTTGCGCGCCGCTTGCGATGCGTCGGCATCGCGGCGCGACCCGCGCCTTGCCGGATGAACTTGTAAAGCCGTCCCATGGGTACCATCCGTTAGATTCACTCCACTAGCATTCCGCGCGACGGGAGCTTGCTATTGGTCCGGCGCGGCAAAGCTGGTAATCCTATCAGCCCCGGCATATCGAACCGAGCAACAATCCGATGAACAGCGAAAACCAACCGTCAGTCCCTCAAGATCGGGGCTTGACGATCAACGAGGACTACAAATGGGCCCAGACCGCCTTTCAGCAGGGTGAATTCGATACGGCGGCGACCCTTTGCCGCCGTATCCTCAAAGCCGATTTCGGGAATTACGCCGCGGCGGGCATGCTGGCGGAGGCCCTGCGGCAATCGGGGAAGCTGGACCAGGAAATCGAAGCGATGAAATCGGCGACAGGGCCGGACGGCGATCAGGCGGGCCCATATTTGATACTGGCCGGGCTGTTGCGCGCCGCGGGCGACGCTACCGGCGCGGTCGAAACCCTTGAGCGCGCGGTCGCCATCGATCCGGACATGCCCGCCATCCGCCTTGGCCTGGGCCTGGCCTATTACGACCTGGGCGACCTGGCGTCGGCGGAAACCCTGCTCGGGCGAGCCATCGAATTGGACCCCGCTTGCGCACCGGCGCATTATTTCATGGGCAATATCCACTCGCAGGCGGGCGACTGGCCCGGCGCCATCGATGCTTTTTCCGCGGCCATGGAGGCGGACCCCGGTTATCACAATGCCGGCCTCGAACTGGCGCATCTTCTGTTCCGGCGGCGCAAGGACGAGGGCGGTGCGAATAGACTGGGCCGCGCGGCCGACCTGGTGTTACCCGCAATTAGTCAGGGGATTGGCGGCTTCGAGGCCATGCTGCTGGCGGGTAAGATCCTGGTCGAACTGAAGCGGTATGAAGAGGCGAAAAAGGTACTGGAGGTCGCAGCCAGCAGACCGGAAAAGCATTCCGACCTCTATGTCGCGCTGTCGGTGGCTTACATAAATCTGGGTGAAGGCGGGAAGGCGCGAGAGATTTCGCGCCGCCTGCTGCGTGAATATCCGGTGGGCTCGCGCCCCAGCCCACGCCCGGAGGCAGAGGTTCTGGTCCTCGAGTTCCTCTCCTACAACGCTTTTACGAGGCCGATTTACGGCCCGAATACCCATGCCCACGCAAATGGCATCGCGGCCTTCCGCCCGGAACGCGTTTCGCTGGACCATATGTTCATTCAGGGAATAATGGTCGACCAGCTGGAATCCATAACCCGGAAATACGATGTCGTCTACAACGATGTCGCCAATGCCGAGGTTAACGTTGAGCATGGCTATAGCAGTGCTGTTCGGGACCTGCTGGACCGCACCGGGCTTCCCGTGATCAACGCTCCCGAGGCAATCGACCTGACGACACGGGCCGGGAATTACGAGCGTCTCCACGGCGTCGATCATCTGATTTTCCCCCGAACCATCCCGATCCGGCCGGACGCGGACAATATGGAAGACATCGTCGAGCAGGTGATGGCGGAATATGAATTTCCGCTGCTGGTTCGCCTCGCCAGTCTTCATCGGGCGGGCGGGATCGAGAGAGTCGAGGATGTCGCGGGACTGCGGGCGGCCCTGACGAAATTCGCGGGCAAACCCTGCTATGTAATCCAGTATCATGAAAGCAAGCTTCCCACGGGAATGTTCCTGAAATACCGGGGCATTTTCATCGGCGGCAAGTTTTTTCCCGGGCGCATGAATATATCGGGCAACTGGCTGGTCGGCGCCTCCACCACACGGCCCGGCGACAAGAAATTGATTGAGGGCAACACCGAATTTCAAAACGATGAGGCGCGGTGGCTGGCCGATCCGGCGGGCGCCATCGGCCAGGCCAATATCGATGCCCTATATGCCGCCGACGCCATTCTCGGGCTGGACAATTACGGCATGGATTTCGGCATTGCCGACGACGGCAGGGTAATCGTGTTCGAGGCCAACTCCTGCATGAACTTCCTGTCGATCCAGCGCCACGTCCCGAAATTTCCATACCTGCGCCGGGCGTGCGAAGACATCAAGACCGCCATGGCCGATATGCTGGTCGCAAAGGCGCGGGAAGGCAGCGCGGCCGGCGGCTGAGCATTTCAGGGTTGGTCGAGGCGAACGCTCTGGGCGGCGGGGCTACTCCCCGGCGCATCCTTCAGGAAGCGGGCCGGAGCCAGCCAACCTTGAAACGCTCTAATCGCACCCCGCTCCTCACCCACCCTTCGCCAGGTTCCTCAGTACGTACTGCAAAATCCCGCCGTTGCGGTAATAGTCCAGCTCGTCCAGCGTATCTATGCGGCAGAGCAGCGATATGGTCTCGGCCGAGCCGTCGGCGCGGGTGATGGTGCAGGACAGTTCCGAGCGGGGTTTCAGCCCCTCGGCGACACCGGCGATGTCGAACAACTCCGTGCCGTCCAGGCCCAGCGTCTTGCGGGTGGCGCCGCCCGTGAACTGCAGCGGCAGCACGCCCATGCCGACCAAATTAGAGCGGTGAATGCGCTCGAAACTCTCGACGATCACCGCCCTGGCGCCCAGCAGGCGGGTGCCCTTGGCGGCCCAGTCGCGCGACGATCCGGTGCCGTATTCCTTGCCGCCGATCACGACCAGCGGCACGCCTTCTTCCTTGTACTTCATGGCCGCGTCGTAGATCGGCATGACCTCGCCGCTGGGCTGGTGTTTCGTCACCCCGCCCTCGGTGCCGGGGGTCAGCTCGTTGCGGATGCGGATGTTGGCGAAAGTGCCGCGCATCATCACCTCGTGATTGCCACGCCGCGAGCCGTATGAATTGAACTCGCTGGGGCGCACCTGATGGCTGGTCAGGTAGGCGCCGGCCGGGCCTTCTTCCTTGATCGCCCCGGCCGGCGAGATATGGTCGGTGGTCACCGAATCCGCGAGCATCGCCAGCGAACGCGCGCCGGATATGTCGGATAATGCATCCGGCGTCTCGCCCATCCCGTCGAAGAAAGGCGGATAGCGCACATAGGTGCTGACCGCCTCCCAGTCATAGGTCAGGCTGGGCGAGGCCTCGATGGCGCGCCATTGTTCGGTGCCTTGCGTGACGTTGGCGTAACGCGCGCGGAACATCTCGGGCGTCAGCGCCTGGGCCAGCACCTCGTTGATTTCCGCGTTGGTCGGCCAGACATCCTTCAGATACACGGGCTCGCCGTTCGTGCCCTTGCCCAGCGGTTCGCCCAGCAGGTCGCGGGTGATCGTGCCGGCCAGCGCATAGGCCACCACCAGCGGCGGCGAGGCCAGATAGTTCAGCCGCACCTCGGCATGCACCCGGCCTTCGAAATTACGGTTGCCCGACAGCACGGCGGCGGCATGGATCCCGCCCTCGCTGATCGCCGCGGAGACCGGCGCGATCAGCGGCCCGGAATTGCCGATACAGGTGGTGCAGCCAAAACCGACAATATTAAATCCCAGCGCGTCGAGATCGTCCTGCAGGCCGGATGCCTGAAGATAATCGCCGACAACCTGCGATCCCGGCGCCAGCGACGTCTTGACCCAGGGTTTGACCTGAAGGCCCAAGGCGCGGGCCTTGCGGGCGACCAGGCCGGCGCCGATCAGCACGCTGGGGTTCGAGGTGTTGGTGCAGCTGGTGATCGCGGCAATGACGATATCGCCATGGCGTAGCGCGTAATCCGTGCCCTCGACCGGTGCGCGGACCGCCGGATCGGCGCCGCCATCGATGATGTTCTTTTTGCCCGTCGCCGCGGCATTGGAGAGCGAAATGCGATCCTGCGGGCGTTTCGGCCCGGCGATGCTGCTGTCCACGGAGCCCAGGTCCAGTTCCACCGTATCGGTGAAGACCGGATCGGGCGTGTCGGTATCGCGCCACATGCCCTGGGCCTTGGCATAGGCCTCAACCAGCGCGACGCGTTCCGGGTCGCGGCCGGTGAAATTCAGGTAGCGGATGGTTTCCGCGTCGACCGGGAAGAATCCGCAGGTGGCCCCGTATTCCGGCGCCATGTTGGCGATGGTCGCCTGATCGGCCAGGGTCAGATGGTCAAGGCCCGGGCCAAAGAATTCGACGAACTTGCCGACCACGCCATGCGCGCGCAGTATCTCGACTATGGTCAGCACAAGGTCGGTGGCGGTCGTGCCCTCGGGCAGCGCGCCGGTCAGCTTCATGCCGACGACTTCCGGGATCAGCATAGAGATCGGCTGGCCCAGCATGGCGGCCTCGGCCTCGATGCCGCCGACGCCCCAGCCAAGGACGGCGAGGCCGTTGACCATGGTGGTGTGGCTGTCGGTGCCGACCAGCGTGTCGGGATAGGCAACCTCGCGGCCGCTATCGTCGCGGGTCCAGACGACCTGGGACAGATTTTCCAGATTGACCTGATGGCAGATGCCGGTGCCCGGCGGCACGACGCTGAAATTATCGAAGGCCTCCTGGCCCCAGCGCAGGAAGGCATAGCGTTCCTGGTTTCGCTTGAACTCGATCTCGACGTTCTTGGCAAAGGCGTCGGCGGTGCCGAAATTGTCGATCATCACCGAATGGTCGATGACCAGATCGACCGGAGTCAGCGGATTGATCAGTTTCGGGTCGCCGCCCAGCGCCACCATGGCCTCGCGCATCGAGGCCAGATCGACGACCGCCGGCACGCCGGTCAGGTCCTGCAGCAGAACGCGCGCCGGCCGATAGGCGATTTCCTGGTCGCTGCGGCGATCGGCCAGCCAAGCCGCCATCGCCTTGATATCGTCCACGGTGACGGAACGCCCGTCTTCGTAGCGCAACAGGTTTTCCAGCAGCACTTTCAGCGAAAAGGGCAGCCGCGAAATATCGCCGAGTCCGGCGGCCTCGAGGCTGAAATAATCGTATTCGCGCTCGCCCACTTTTAGTGTGCGGCGGGTCTTGAGGCTGTCCTGGCCGAAAACGCTCACTATCGTACTCCCTGGAAATTCCCTGATGCATAAGATGTGCGCTCCGCGCGCACCAAGGCAAGGGCACGCGAGCGGGCGATGTATAGGATGAATCGCCGCTAATTTGAAGCCTGAATTGTTGCGGCGCAGCAAGGAAATCACGTCAGGCGTGTTCGGTGACAAACTCCGCGATTGCAGGCAGCACGTTATCGGCGGCCTGGAAGTGGGGGATGTGGTTGCAGCCGGGGACCATCATCACGCTCGCCGGGCCGGATATGCCGGCGGCGATTGCGTCCACCTGCGCCCTGGAACCGTATTCGTCGCCCTCACCCTGGATAATCAGGGTGGGGCACAAGACACCGGGCAGGGCGGCTTCCATGTTCCATGCCGGGAAGGGGGCGGTCTGCCAGCAATCGGCCCAGGCCGAAAACAGCGCGTCCGTTTTGTCCCCGTGATATTTGCCCAGCCTTTGCGGCAGGTCGGTCTCGCGCCAGACAACCGCCGCCTCCCTGATGCCGGCCAGCGTTACCTCCTCGACAAAAACGTGAGCGGCCTCGCTGACCAGGGCGGTGACGGGGTGGCGCGAGGCGTATAGCAATGCGATGGAGCCACCATCGGAATGGCCGACCGGGATTGGATCGGTAATGCCGCATTCCGCCAGAATACGGGGCAGCACATCGAAAGATTCACGGTCCAGATAATCCGGCTCGCGCTGGCGCGGCAAGGGGCCGGACAGGCCGTGGCCGTGGCGGTCATAGACCAACGCCGGCAGGCCGGTCATGGCGGCAAGCCGTTCCGGCACATTCTTCCACATGGCGATGCAGCCCAGTGCCTCATGCAGAAAGATCATCACCGGCGCATCCGCCGGCGCGCCACCCGGCGGGTCGATCCGCCTGGCCGCGATTCGCCCCTCCGGCAATTCGACGAAAAAATCGCGTATCCGGCAGTTTGGAAAATCTCTGAAAGGTCTGGTCATATTCGTGGTGCACTGCAGTCTGTGGTAGGGATGGACAGGAATGCGTCTTTGTGACGCTTGACCTTGGCCCGCGCAGCGTATACCAGACTTCAGCGTCTGTTTATGACGCTAAAGATAAAAAAAAGGTCGCCACAGGGAGTGTACAACGTGCTTTTCGGCACAATTTCCATCGTTGCTGACAGAATGACCTGCCCGGGAGTGCGCGCATGAGCGGCGGCGACACCTTCCCCAAGCTGCTGCTGGAAAACGCGGCGCGAATCGGCGACCGGCCGGCCAGCCGCGAAAAGGATCTGGGCATCTGGCAGACCTGGAACTGGTCCCAGGCGGCGGTCGAGATCCGGGCGCTGGCCTGCGGGCTGGCGGCCATGGGTTTCCAGCGCGGCGACAAGCTGATCATCGTCGGCGACAACCGGCCGAGGCTGTACTGGGCGATGACGGCGGCCCAAGCGGTGGGCGGCATTCCAGTGCCGGTCTATCAGGACTCGGCGGCCAGCGAGATGGCCTTCGTGGTCGACCATGCCGAGGCGCGGTTCGCGCTGGCCGAGGACCAGGAACAGGTCGACAAGCTGCTGGAGATCAGGGAAACGGTCCCGCGGCTGGAGCAGATCGTCTATAGCGATCCGCGGGGCTTGCGCAATTACGGCCAGGACTTCCTGCACAGCTTTGACGCGGTCCAGGAAATGGGCCGCGAGCACGACCGGGCCAATCCCGACTTTTACGAACAGTCGGTGGCCGGCGGCAAGGGCGCCGACACCTCGGTGATGCTCTATACCTCGGGCACGACGGGCAATCCCAAGGGTGTGGTGCTGACCCACGACAACGTCATGCGCACCGCACGCAACAACCAGGAAATGGAAGGCCTGACCGAGAAGGACGAGATTCTTGCCTATCTGCCCATGGCCTGGGTCGGCGATCATATTTTCTCGTTCGGCCAGAACTATACCGCGGGCTTCTGCGTGAACTGCCCGGAATCGGCCGCCACCGTGATGCAGGATCTGCGCGATATCGGGCCGACCTATTTCTTCGCCCCGCCGCGCATTTTCGAGAATGTCCTGACTACCGTGATGGTGCGCATGGAAGACGCGGCCCCGATCAAGCGCCGCCTGTTCCACTACTTCATGGATCTGGCGCAGCGCGTCGGCACGCGTATCCTGGACGGCAAGCCGGTCTCGGCCAGGGACCGGCTGCTCTACGCGCTGGGCAATGTCCTGGTCTACGGGCCGTTGAAGAACACGCTGGGCTTCAGCCGCATCCGGCTGGCCTATACCGCGGGCGAGGCGATCGGCCCGGATATCTTCGACTTTTTCCGCGCGCTGGGCATCAACCTGAAGCAGCTCTACGGCATGACCGAGGCCAGCGTCTTCGTAACCCTGCAGCCCAATGGCCAGGTCGACCCGGAAACCGTCGGCACGCCGGCGCCGGAGGTCGAGGTCAAGATCGCGGAGGATGGCGAAGTGCTGTTCCGCGGGCCCGGTGTTTTCCAGGAATATTACAAGAGCCCCGAGGCGACGGCGGAATCCAAGGATGCGGAGGGCTGGTTTCATACCGGCGATGCCGGCGTCTTCACCGAGGCCGGCCACCTGAAGATCATCGACCGGGCGAAGGATGTCGGCAAGTTGAACGACGGCACGCTCGTGGCGCCGAAATATATCGAAAACAAGCTGAAGTTCTTCCCCAACATCAAGGAGGCGGTGGCCTTCGGCAACGGGCGCGACCATGTCGCCGCCTTCATCAATATCGACCTGGTGGCCATGGGTAACTGGGCCGAGCGCCACAACATCGCCTATGCCAGCTACCAGGAGCTGGCGGCACATCCCGACGTGCTGGAGATCGCGCGGCAGCATGTGGAGCAGGTGAACAAGGATCTTTCGCAAGACCCCAATCTGGGTGGATCGCAGATCAAGCGGTTCCTGGTGCTGCATAAGGAACTGGACGCCGACGATGGCGAACTGACCCGCACCCGCAAGGTGCGCCGGAACTTCATCGCCGACCGTTATGCCGAGTTGATCGAGGCGCTCTTTTCCGGTCAGGACGAGTGCCATGTGGAGACCGAGGTCACCTTCGAGGATGGCCGCAAGGGAACGATCGCGGCGGATCTGAAAATCATTGGCGCCGAGACTTTCCCGGTCGCGGCAGATATGAAGAAGGCGAGCTGAGACGCCCCCATGACGCAGCATGAAAGAATAATCGGCGACACGATGCTGAAGGTCGAGAATATCAGCCTCGGTTTCGGCGGGGTGCAGGCGCTCAGCAATATCAGCTTCGATATCAAGAAACATGAAATCCGCGCCATCATCGGCCCGAACGGCGCCGGCAAGACCTCGATGCTGAATGTCATCAACGGCTTCTATCACCCGCAGGAAGGCGAGATCACCTTCAAGGGCGAGGTGCGCCGCGCCATGCGCCCGCATGTGGCCGCCAAACAGGGCATCGCCCGCACCTTCCAGAATGTCGCCCTGTTCAAGGGCATGTCGACGCTGGATAACATCATGACCGGCCGCAATCTGCGCATGCACAAGAACATATTATGGCAGATACTTTATTACGGCCCGGCGCGCACGGAAGAGATGGAACATCGCCAACGGGTCGAGGAAATCATCGATTTCCTGGAAATTCAGGCAATCCGGCGCACTCCGGTGGGCAAGCTGCCCTATGGTTTGCAGAAGCGCGTTGAACTGGCCCGCGCCCTGGCGATGGAGCCGGAATTGCTGCTGCTGGACGAGCCGATGGCCGGCATGAATGTCGAGGAGAAGGAGGACATGTGCCGCTTCATCCTCGACGTGAACGAACAATTCGGCACAACCATCGCGCTGATCGAGCATGACATGGGCGTGGTGATGGATATCTCGGACCGCGTGGTCGTGCTGGATTACGGCCGCAAGCTGGCCGACGGCACGCCCGACGAGGTGCGTGGCAACCAGGACGTGATCGACGCCTATCTGGGCGTTCCCCATGACGAGGAAGTGGCGTGATGAGCAGCGATTTTATGTTTTTCATCGAAGCCACCATTAGTGGCCTGATGGCCGGCGTTATGTATTCCTTGGTGGCGCTGGGCTTTGTGTTGATCTTCAAGGCGTCCGGCATCTTCAATTTCGCGCAGGGCGTAATGGCGCTGTTCGCCGGGCTGACGCTGGTCGGCCTGATGGAAAAATTCGGCCTGCCGGCATGGGCCGCGATCATCCTGACCATCGGCGTCATGATCGTTCTGGCCTGGCTGATCGAGCGGCTGGTACTGCAACATCTGGTGAACCAGGATCCGATCATCCTGTTCATGTCGACCATCGGCCTGGCCTATGTGCTGGAAGGCGTCGGCGACATCATGTGGGGTTCCGATGTCAAGGTGCTGGAGATCGGCATCCCGCAGGGCGCCTGGGACTGGCTGCTGGACGGTTACGGTCTTTACATCGAAAAACTGGAAATCGTGGCCGCGATCACGGCGGCCATCCTGGTGGCGGTGCTGGCGATCTTCTTCAACAAGACGCGCATCGGCCGGGCGTTGCGCGCGGTTGCCGACGACCATCAGGCGGCACTCTCGGTTGGTATCTCGCTGCGCACCATCTGGGTCATCGTCTGGTCGGTGTCCGGCTTCGTGGCGTTGGTGGCGGGCATTATGTGGGGCAGCAAATCGGGCGTGCAGTTCTCGCTGTCGCTGATTGCGCTCAAGGCGCTTCCGGTGCTGATTCTGGGCGGTTTCACTTCGATCCCCGGCGCCATAGTCGGCGGCCTGATCATCGGGGTCGGCGAGAAATGGGCGGAAATCTATATCGGCAGCATGGTCGGCGGCGCCATCGAAAACTGGTTTGCCTATATGCTGGCGCTGGCCTTCCTGCTGGTCCGGCCGCAGGGCCTGTTCGGCGAAAAGATTATCGAGAGGGTCTGAAGCAATGTTTTACCGCGAGGCCGGCCAGTTCAAAACGGGTTACGACACCGACCAGCAGATATTCCCGATCCGCCAGGATCGTTGGGGCATCATGCTGTTCCTGGCTGTTGCGATACTGGTCGTCCCCTTTACGATCAACGATTACTGGGCGAACGCCGTGTTGTTGCCGCTGCTGGTATACGCCATGGCGGCGCTGGGGCTGAACATCCTGGTCGGCTATTGCGGGCAGATTTCGCTAGGTACCGGCGGTTTCATGGCGGTCGGCGCCTTCGCCAGCTTCAAACTGACGACCGCCTTTCCCGACCTGAACCTGATTATCGTGCTGCTGCTGTCGGGTTGCGTGACCGCGGCCGTGGGCGTCCTGTTCGGCCTGCCCAGCCTGCGCATCAAGGGATTTTATCTGGCGGTCGCAACGCTGGCGGCGCAGTTCTTCCTGGTCTGGCTGTTCAACAAGGTGGAGTGGTTCTACAACTACAACGCCACCGGCCAGATCACCATGCCACCGCGCGAGGTCTTCGGCTTCCTGATCACCGGACCCGAGGCGAAACCAGCCGTTACCTATCTTTTCGCGCTGGGTTTCCTGATCGCCCTTGGGCTGGTCGCCAAGAATATCGTGCGCGGGAGGATCGGCCGGAGCTGGATGGCAATCCGTGACATGGACATCGCCGCCGAGCTGATCGGCGTGCGCCCCCTGATGGCCAAGCTGTCAGCCTTCGCGGTCAGCTCGTTTTATGTCGGCGTTGCCGGCGGGCTGTATTTCACCGTCTGGCTGGGGGCGGCGGAAGTGACCGAGGCCTTCGATATCAACCAGTCTTTCCTGGTGCTGTTCATGGTCATCATCGGTGGGTTGGGGTCGATCCTGGGGTCGTTCCTGGGCGCCGCCTTCCTGGTGTTGATGCCGATCCTCTTGAAGAATTTCATGGTCAACTGGCTGGGGATCGCCGCAGTCACCGCGAAACATGTCGAGATCACGCTGATGGGCGTGTTGATCATCTTCTTCCTGATCGTCGAGCCGCACGGTTTGGCGCGGCTGTGGCAGATACTGAAGGAGAAATTACGTCTTTGGCCGTTCCCCTATTAATGGTTA
>JADFVY010000543.1 GCA_015222795.1 Pseudomonadota bacterium
CGCTGGGGCCCGCGTTCTCTCTATGAGAAAGTCGATGTCTACGATGTCGTGCATTATTACCTTGGCGCCAAATATTTCGAAGAGTTGGGCTACGATGGGCTGTATCCCGCGCTGATCCTCGCCGACCGCGAAAACGGCCCGAAATCGGACAGGCTGAAGCGGTATCGGTTGCAGACAGAGGACGGCTACGAATACCGGGGGATCGACGATGCGCTGGAGCGTGGCCGTGAAATCCGGCGGACGCGATTCACGCCCGAACGCTGGCGGCGCTTCGAGCAGGATTCTCTCTCCCTGCTGCGCGATATCGGGTTGAGCGCGGCATCCTGGCGCAAAGTGGTGGGCGACAGGGGGTTCAACGGTTCGCCCGCCTGGATCGCCCTGGCCAGGCCTTTCGTCGCCCTGGCGCCGGCACAATCGGTCAAATTGCTCTGTCTCCTCGATATCATTCTGCTGGCGTCGGCCCTGTTTGCGATCCGGCATGCCTATGGCGGAGAAATCGCCCTGTGGGCGCTGATCTTCCTGGCCGCCTCCTATTCGATGCGCTGGCCGGTCGCCGGCGAAGCGCTGTTCCGCTACGTCTGGCTGGCGGCGCTGCTGTGGGCATTGGCGCTGGTGAAGATGGGCCGGCCGATCGCCGCCGGTGCGGCCTTGGCCGTTTCATCGTCGATGCGGATTTTTCCGGTGGTGTGGCTGTTTGGGCCAGCTGCCCAGATGCTGCATCAGTTCGACCGGCGGCCGTATGGTCCGCGCAATATCGATCGTTATTACTGGCTGATGGCGGCCGGTTTCACCGGCGCCGTCCTGCTGATCGTGGGCTGGATATCGCTGGATATTGGCGCATGGTCGCTTCTCGAGCACGCCAGGGATATGCGAATTCATGTTCAGGTGGAGCAACTGGTGTCACGCCATGTCGGTCTTGCGAAGGCCCTGGTCTTCGAGGGCGGGCTGGAGCCGAAATATATGACCGCCGAGGCGCGCGCCGCGATCGGCGCGCTGAAGCCGGTGACAGGTTTCCTCGCCCTGTGCCTTCTGATCGCGCTCGCGCTTGGCGTTCGGACCCTGCCCAGGGACCAGGCCTTCGCCCTGGGTTTCATCCCGTTTTTCCTGCTGGCGACAGCCCATGACTATCACGGCGTCTCGCGCGTCATGCTGATCGTGTATCACGCGTCCCGTCTGAAAAACCGGTGGGACCGCATATGTCTGATCTGGCTCCTGGTCCTGGAGCTGTTCAGCTGCTGGGCAACCGTCCGGTATCCCGACCATATCGCGTTCAGGATCGGCTACCTCGCCTGGGGCACGACGATCTACGTTTTGATGGTGACGATCCCCCTGATCAGGGACTGGTGGAGGTCGCGATCCGCCGCCGGGCCGGTCTCCGTCTGATTCATACCACTAGTTCATCCGCTTCATACCACTAGTTCATCCGCGCCGCCTCGTGCGGGCTGTCGAGGGAGAAGGCGGGGACGGCGACGTCGAACATGGTGCCGTCGGGGCCTTCCATTTCGTAGGCGCCCATCATCACGCCGGACGGCGTGGTCAACGGCGTGCCGCTGGTATATTCGAAGGCCGCGCCGGGCTCCAGCACCGGCTGTTCGCCGACCACGCCGGGGCCGCGCACCTCCTGGACGATGCCTTTCGCGTCGGTGATGCGCCAGTAGCGGTTCACCAGCTGGACCGTGCGTTCGCCCAGATTCTCGATGGTTACGTGATAGGCCCAGACATAATGGTTTTCGACCGGTTCCGACTGTTCCTCCAGGAACATCGGCCGGACGGTCACCTTGATGCCGTCGGTGATGGCTTCGTACATATTCAGACCCCAGGTATCAGATATCAGGTATCAGGGAGACGGAACCGTTTTACCGATCCCCGATACCTGATGCCTGTCCTCTGGTATCTAGAAGTGATAGCTCGGCGGGCAAGGGGTGTCCTCGGCGGCGCGCGGGTCGACGCGGCGGCCGGCGCGGGGATGGAAGGGCAGGTTGTGCTCTCGCATGAAGGCGCGCATGTCCTGGGGCGTCCAGTCGATCAGTGGATCGACGCGCACCAGGTTTCCCTCCATATCGACGCGCAACGCGGTCTGCGGCGAGGGCAGGTGATAGACTGCGCTGATCCAGCAATCGTAATGCACCAGGATGTCGTTGAGATGGACCAGTTCGTGCACCCGGCCCAGCCCGCTCTTGTATTCCGCCCACATGCGTTCGTAATGGTCCGAGGCGTCCGGCAGCAGGCCGGACTTGCCGCCCTCGGTCTCCGTTACATGGGTCAGGCCCAGCAGCTTTACGATTTCGGCGCGGTGCGCTTCGCTTTCCTCGAACAATTCGCCGGGGCGGCAGAACACCACCGGCGTGTCCGGGTCGATATCGGCGACCATCTTCAGCACCACGATGCTGGGCGCCCTCAGCGACGCGGTCACCATTGTCATGCCGGGGAAACGGTCCTTGATCAGATAGCGCAGCAACTCTTCCGCCGAAAGGTCCCTGCAGGCTTCGCGAAGCTCGTCGAAATCGTTCATCGGGTAATTCTCCCCGGATACAGTCTTCGTTGCGACGCGGCCAAGTCGAACATCCCTGCGCGCCCATGTCAACGATGCGTGTGGGGTTTTCGGGCAAAAAAAACCCGGCGGGGCGACGGTGCGTTTCGAGAGGCTTCCCCAGTCTCTCCGCCGTCAAATCCGCCGCCGGGCCAGGGAGGAAA
>JADFVY010000544.1 GCA_015222795.1 Pseudomonadota bacterium
CCGGCATTGGCGGGCTGTATCGTTGAACGCCGGGTTTATCAACCCGCGCCGGCCCCGCGGCCGGTGTACAGGGCGCCGGAATATTACAATTATTATTATTATCCGGACTCGGCGGTCTACTACCATATCGAAACCGGCTTTTACTGGTATTTTTTTAGCGGATCGTGGCGCCGTTCGCACCGCCTGCCGGGTCACATTCATCTGCGTGGAAAACGCCACAGGTTCGAGATTCGCGATGAGAATCCATACCAGCGTCACCGCAATCACCGCCGCCGCTATGGCAGCCCCCACCGGGGCCAGGGCCCCGACAATAATTGGCGCTATGACCGGAAGAGGGACCGCAATCACGGGAACGATGACGATAATGACGGTCGCGGCAATGGCCGTGACAGGCGCCGTGGCGACGATGACGATAATGATAATAACCGCGGCAACCGTCGCGACAGGCGCCGTGGCGACGACGACGACAATGACAACAACGGTCGGAACCGCAACCGGAATCAGGATCGGGACAACGGCCGTGGCGGGCGCGGTGACGACGACCACAACAACAGCCCGAACCGCGACCGGAACCGGAACCAGGATCAGGACAACAGCCGGGGTGGGCGTGACGACGACCATAACAACAGCCCGACCCGTGACCGGAATCGGAACCAGGATCAGGACAACAGCCGGGGTGGGCGTGACGACGACCACAACAACAGCCCGACCCGCGACCGGAACCGGAACCAGGATCAGGACAACGGCCGGGGTGGGCGTGGCGACGACGACCACAACAACAGCCCGACCCGCGACAAGGACAAAAAGCGGGACCGGAACCAGAACCAGAACCGTAACCAACCGGAACCGCAGTCGCAGGATAACGATCGCAGTCGGAACAAGCCCGAGAAGGACGATTCGGATCGCGGCAACAATCGGGACAACGGAAACCGCAAGAAAAAAGAGGGCGACGAGGAAGAAGTGCCCTGGATCAAGAAGGTCAAGCCGGACGATCAGTAAGAATGATTACGGGAGCCGGCGCGTGCCGGCTCCCTTCAGTCCTGTATGGGATCAAGCCGAGTGGGGAATGCCCTACTCGGCTTTCTTTTTCCCGGAAAACAGTTTTTTCAGGAAGACGAGCGGTATCAGCAGCAGGAACCATGCCTTCTTCAGGAATAGCAGCGCGACGGCGATAAGCCCCGTGGCCGCCGCCTTGCCGTATTTGACCCCGACCAGCGCGGCCAGCACGCCAACGGCGCCCACCGCCGCGACCTTGTCGCCGTCCTGGAAATCGAAATAGGCCTGCTCTATTTCCGGCTGGTAGGCTTCCAGGGAAAGTTCGACGAGCCGCTGCAGTTCGGCCTCGGACAGATCGGCGCTGTCGGGAATGATGCGGAAGGGGATGTAACCCTGACGGTCGAACAGCGACGCCTTGGCGTTGATGATCAATTCGCCGTCCCATTTGATCAGGATGGCGTAGTAGAGATAGGATTTTTCCTTGTTCAGCGTCGGTTGGACGTACCACCGCACGGCTTCGATATTTTGGCCCAGCGCCTTGCCTTGCGCTATCGATCCCTCGGCGAATTCGTTCCAGATCGCGTCGATCTCGTCCTGGCGGTCGGCGCCCTCCCAATCTTCCAGCGTCACATGGCCTTCCGTATTGGGCGCCTCGATCATCAGAGTATCGATGCCCGGCGCCAGCCCGATGATCATCGCCTCGACCCCGTCACAGGCATCCCAGCCCCATTCGTTTATCAGCAGGTTGCACCTGTCTTCTTCGTTAAGGTAGAGGGAATCTTGGGATATAGGAGAAATTTTTCCTCTGTATAAACTCAAGGGCTCGGTAAAATTTACCGGGTTGTACGGATCCGTCTGGGCGTTGGCAATCGTCGGTTCGGTCAGAAAAGCCGCGGTGGCGACAAGTATGAAAACGACGTTGTCCTTGAAATGCTTGTTCATCTGATTGACCCCTTCAAAACAATCGGTACCGGTAAGCCATGCCACCGGCGCGCGGCGCATCTCACGGCATAATGGTATGTTCGGTCCAAAGAAAAGGTTAACGAAATGAAGTCAGGTTGGCCGCCGCACCCGGCGCGGAAATAAAAGGGGCGGCGGGTTTCCCCGCCGCCCTTGTCGCAAGACGTATACTTGCATATTCCGCAGGGATCAGAAGCTGATATTGGCGCCCAAAATTAACGTCGTAGCGGACTGATCTACCGGTGAAAAGCCAGTATCTTCCTTGTCGTCGATCATGGTGATGTCGGCGTAGACTCCCAGTCCCGGCGCCACCGTATAGTCCGCGGTCAAGGCGATGTTGGTGAATTCGTCCTGTGCGCCCCCGACATAATCGTACACGCTGGCGTAATAGCCGGCGGACAGATAGATCGGGCCGGTCTCGAACGAGGCCGCCACATCCCAATATGAGCTTTCGTCGCTTGAGCCAGCGTCACTACCTGAATCGCCGTTATCGGTATAGTTGGCGCCGACGCTGAATGGGCCGAAACCGACGATCCCGCCGGCCGACCATGCCGAGATGTCTTCGGTGCCGGTACTCGTTGACGAAGCCCCCGAATAGACCGCGCTGGCGCGGATACGCAGGTCGCCGAAGCTATTGTCATAGTTCGCGCCGAGGCCGATATGGTTCTCGAAACCTCCGCCGTCCGCCTTGAACTCGTCGCCATCCATGCCGGTTGTCGGCGTGATGCTGGCGCCTACCTGGAATCCCGAGAAGCGCGGCGAGAAGTACGAGACCTTGGTGTGATCACTCGTATCGCCCGCGATCGTCGGATAGGACGGTGCACGGGCAACGGTGACACAGCAGGTGTCACGCAACAGCACGTCGTCGAAGTCGCCGTCGAAACCGCCGGTCGCGCCCATCAGGTTTTCGCCGCCGTAGTTCATGATGTCCTCGGCGCCGTCCTCGTCACCCATCTGCAGGGTGCCCCAGCC
>JADFVY010000545.1 GCA_015222795.1 Pseudomonadota bacterium
GTGTACGCCTCGATGACGCATGAGTACGTCTTCGATTACCATGACGGGGACGTGTACTGGTGCACCGCCGATGTCGGCTGGGTCACCGGCCACAGCTATATCGTCTACGGGCCGCTGGCCAACGGCGCCATCACGCTGATGTTCGAGGGCGTGCCGAATTATCCGGACTTCTCGCGCTTCTGGCAGGTCTGCGACAAGCACAAGGTCAACATCTTCTATACCGCGCCGACGGCGATCCGCGCCCTGATGCGCGAGGGCGAGGGGCCGGTCAAGGCGACCGACCGCTCCTCACTTCGGCTGCTCGGCACGGTCGGCGAGCCGATCAACCCGGAAGCCTGGGAATGGTATTACAACGTGGTCGGCGGGAAACGCTGCCCGATCGTCGATACCTGGTGGCAGACCGAGACCGGCGGGATTCTCATCACCCCGCTGCCCGGTGCGACGGCGCTGAAACCCGGTTCGGCCACGCAGCCCTTCTTTGGCATCGAGCCCGGTATCGTGGACAGTGACGGCAATCTCCTGGAGGGCGTGGCTGAGGGCAATCTCTGCATTCTCGATTCCTGGCCCGGCCAGATGCGTACGCTTTATGGCGACCACGACCGCTTCGTGCAGACCTATTTCTCGACCTACAAGGGCAAGTATTTCACCGGCGACGGCTGCCGCCGCGACGAGGACGGCTATTACTGGATCACCGGCCGGGTCGACGACGTGATCAACGTGTCCGGCCACCGCATGGGCACGGCCGAGGTGGAAAGCGCCCTGGTGGCCCATCCCAAGGTCGCCGAGGCCGCGGTGGTCGGCGCCCCGCACGATATCAAGGGCCAGGGCATCTACGCCTATGTGACGCTCAATATCGGCGTGGATCCCACGGACGCGTTGCACAAGGAACTGGTGCAGTGGGTGCGCAAGGAGATCGGCCCGATCGCCTCGCCCGACTGGCTGCAATGGGCGCCCGGCCTTCCCAAAACCCGGTCGGGCAAGATCATGCGCCGCATCCTGCGCAAGATAGCCGAAAACGATTATTCGAGCCTGGGCGACGTCTCGACGCTGGCCGACCCGGCCGTGGTCGACGACCTGGTGGACAACCGCCAGAATCGGTGAGTCGGAGGAAGGCCGGCCTTCGCGCCGGCCTTTCTTGTGCCCGGGCTACCGGTGGCCGAGTGGCCTCACCCTTCGACAGGCTCAGGATGAGGATTCTTTCTTAAATTTCAACCACTAATTCCTCATCCTGAGCTTGTCGAAGGATGGGTCGGGGAGAGGGCGCAATGCCACAAGCGCCCTAATTTTCTACCGCACGATATAAATGGGCTGGTGCCGGGCGATGCCGTCGCCGGCCCCGCCATCGTCTTCCAGATCCCGCAACGCTTGCCCGGTCTCGGCCGCGTGGCGCGCAGCGCCGGCGCGCCTGAATATATCCAGCGCCGTGCGGTAGTGGAGCGACGCCTGTTCCAGCAATTCGCTGTCACGTTCCATTTCGCCCAGCGCCGCCAGCGTTTGGCCCAGCATCCGGGATGTCTCCGCCTGGCCGAAGGGCAGGGCGAGTTCGTTGAACGCCTCCAGCGAATCCTCGAGATCCCCGATGGCGCGGCGCAGTATGGCGGGGTCCTGGCGTCGCCGGCTCAGCGCCAGCCGCACGGCGCCGGTATTCTGGGCCAGCATGACATGGCCCTCGCGACGCCATTTCATATCGCCCGATTCGTGCGCGGCTTCCATCACCGACAGCGCTTCCTCCAGCATCGTCTCGTCGCCGCGCAACTCACCCAGCGCGCCCAGCGCATAGCCCAGATTGGCCTGGCAGGCCACCCAATGCCCGGGATGAGCCTTCTGCGTGATCCCCTCGATGGCGGCGTGGGCAACTTCGATGGCTTCCTCCAGCTTGACCGGGCTCGCGGTCTTGCGCCCCAGCATGCCCAGCGCGTGGCTGAGATTGCGCTGGGCAATGGATTTGTCGATCCGGATTCGCGCCTTGGCGACGTCCACCGCCTCGCGGGCCAGCGCCAGCCCTTCTTCCATGGTCGCGAGATCGTCCTTGCGGTCGCCGATATCGATCAGGATCACCGCCGGCAGGCTGACGATGACGCCGCGCAGCAAATGGCGCGGCCAGGGTTCGACCGCCAGCAACTCGCGGAAGGTCGCGACCGCGGTCTCGAGCTGCTCCCAGCCGGGCTCCAGCCCGCCGAGGCCCCATTCGGCGCGGCCCCTGTAATAGATCGCGGTGGCCAGTTCTGGTTTTAGCCCCTGTTCTTTCAAAATCGGAATCGCCTCGGCGAGGATCGCCAACACTTCCTCAAACTGTTCGCGGTTGGGTTTGTTGCCGCCGGCCTCGGCCAGCAGCATGGCCAGCTGCATCTGTGCGCGCACCCAGCGGTGCGGTTTCCTTCCCCTGCGCGTCTTTACCGCGGCCTTCCGGGCGGAAACCAGGGCCCGCTTCATGCGGGCGTCACCGTCGTCCTTGTCGCGGGCGACTTGCCGGTTGAACAGCCACAGTGCGGCGATCATCGCTGCTGTTAGCAGGACGGCGGCAGTCAGCGGCCAGTATTCGACGGTCGTATCCATTTAGCATCTCCGCGCGCGGCAACCGCCATTATTGGCCTCAACCGGGTTTAAGGGCGCGTTAATGGGGACTGTTATAGATTGCCGGACCAACATCGTAATGGAGTCCCTTTCGTGAGCAGCCGCTATGCGCCGTTAATACTGGCCGCCGCCTTCGGGCCGAAGTTCATAGCAATCGGTTCGAAGCTGTTTAAATCGGTCAAGATGGTAAAAGCCGGGCTCGCCGGGGCCAGCGTCGTGGCCTATTCCTGGATGTTCACCTGGGAATTCGCGGTGATTATAATCTTCTCGCTGGTGATCCATGAATACGGCCATATCTGGGCCATGCGCGCGGTCGGCATCCCGACCAAGGGCTTTTATCTGATTCCCTTCGTGGGCGGCGCGGCGGTGCCCGAGCGCGCCTTCGCCAGCCGTCTGGAGGAACATTTCGTAGCCATCGCCGGGCCGGTCTTCGGGCTGGCGCAAGCGGCGCTGATCTATGGGCTGTTCGTGTTCTATCAGCATCCTTTTTTTGGAGCGGTGGCCGCCTGGATTGCGGTGTTGAACCTGTTCAACATGATTCCCATTTCGCCGCTGGACGGCGGGCGCATCATCAAATCCGCCACCATGTCGGTGGCCCCGGGCGCCGGCATGACGGTATTGATGCTGGGTATTTTCGCCGGCATCGGAATGATGTTCTGGCTCAAGAGCTGGGTGCTGGGGCTGGTCGTGCTGATCTCGCTGTTCGAGTTGATGGTGGAGCGGCGCACTCACCGATTTACCCCCGATCCCTACCTGAAGCGCATGCCGCCGGGCCAGACGGCCTGGTGCATGCTGTCTTACGTCATGGTCGTCGTCGCGCTGGCGCTGATCACCTATGGCTGTCTGTCGATCCCCGAGGCGCGCCTGGCGATGTCCATCCTGTCGGACGGCTGATGCTTTGACAGCGGCGCGTGACGCGCTACTGTCCCCTTTATGACTACCGCCTTCACCCATGTGGCGCTGCATGTGCGCGATCTGGCCGCCTGCGTCGCCTTCTACCGCGACTTTTGCGGGCTTAAAGTGGTGCATGAGCGCGGCGAACCGGGCGACCCGCGCGCGGTCTGGCTGGCCCATCCGGGGCGGGAGCGCGAATTCATATTTGTATTGCTGCCAGGCGGGCCGGGGCGCGACCAGGGCGACCGGGATTTCAGCCATTTCGGCTTCGCGCTGGATAGCCGTGAGGCCGTGGATGCTGTCGCCGGGAAGGCAGCGGCGGCGGGCTGCCTGTTGTGGGCGCCGCGCGAGGAGCCTTATCCGGTCGGCTATTACTGCGGCCTGCGCGATCCCGATGGCAATGCGGTGGAGTTTTCATACGGCCAGCCGCTGGGACCGGGCGCCCGGGATACGGCGTCATGAGCATGCAGGAACTCGCCGATCTGATCCGCACCGGCGGTCGACGAGCGCTGGCGCGCGGGATTACGCTGGTGGAATCCACCCGCGCCGATCATCGCGCGCAGGCCGGTGAATTGCTGGATTTGCTGCTGCCCCATGCCGGCGATTCGATGCGCATTGGCATTACCGGTGTGCCCGGTGTCGGCAAATCCACCTTTATCGAGGCCTTCGGCGCCCACGTCATCGACCAGGGCCATCGCGTGGCGGTGCTGGCGGTCGATCCGACATCGAGGCTGAGCGGCGGTTCCATCCTGGGCGACAAGACCCGGATGGAAGAACTGGCTCGCAACGATTCCGCCTTCATTCGCCCCTCGCCGGCGGGCGAGACCTTGGGCGGCGTCGCCCGGCGCACGCGCGAGGCCATGCTGCTGTGCGAAGCCGCCAGGTTCGATGTGATTATTGTCGAGACCGTCGGCGTCGGGCAGTCCGAGACCGCGGTGGCCGACATGACGGATATGTTCCTGCTGTTGCTGTTGCCCGGTGGCGGCGACGAACTGCAGGGGCTGAAGCGCGGCATTGTCGAGATGGCGGATATGGTGCTGGTCAACAAGGACGACGGCGATCTGGCTGATGCGGCCCAGCGCGCGGCGGCCGAATATAGTGGCGCATTGCATCTGCTGGGCGCGGGCACGCCGGACTGGCCGGTGCCGGTCGCCACCTGCTCGGCACTGACCGGCAAGGGCATCGCCGAGGCCTGGCAGTGGGTTGAAACCTTCAACGCGACGATGGAACCGTCGGGCGCTATCGCCGCGCGCCGCGCCGCCCAGGCCCGCCAATGGATGTGGAGCGAAATCCGCGAAGGGCTGATGTCGACGCTAAAGGCGAGCCGCGGCGTCGCCGAGCACCTGCCGGAACTGGAAGCCGAGGTCGCGGCAGGGCGAATCACGCCCGCCGCCGCCGCGCGAAAGCTGCTTGAAGCTTTTCTGAAACAATAAGTGCGGAGTCGGCAATCCTGCCATGGCTTTGTAGCCGTTCTGTAACATTCGTAAATTCCCGGTGCGCGACGGTCGCGGCTTGTTGTTCGCATATTCCCTGACTTAACACTAACCCTCAAATGGTCGCTCCAACGCGCGGGGCGCAGGTTGGCGTCATGAAACAACGACGGCGCCGTGACCCTGGCGTAAACATGAGGAGTAACGAGTTATGGGACAATTTACGAATTACGACGAGCAGGCCTCGAACGCAGTGGATACTTTCACGGTCGATGCCGATTTCGACGAGGCGGATAGCGTCGCCGGCTGGGATGACCAAACCGGGCTGATGTATGCGCTCAACGAATCCGCCACGGCCTGGCACTCGCGGCTTTCCATGGACAGCCTCGACGCCGGGTATTGAGACGACATTCCGTAGACCCTTTGGCCCCTACCGCGCACCGGAACGCTATACCAGCGTTCCGGATTTTATGCTCTGTTGGGGTGCCGGGCCTCCCCGAAAATAACACTTTTGGCCCAAAAATTAGCGGCGCCGTTAACTTAACATTTATTTATCCACAATATAATTATGGGTAATTAATAGTACGAGGGTGAGAAATTTGGTGGGTTGGTGCTGTCCAGGAGACAGCGGCCTTTTGCACAACAAGGAATGCGCCATGAATCTCGGAACCATCAGAGCCAGACTGACAGCTACCATTATTGTAATCCTCGCCCTGTTCGGGTTGGCCGGCGTTATGGTCTTCCTGGAGGTGCAATCCCAGGGCACCGATCTTGGGCGGGCCGAGCGGGAGCTCGGCGAAATCGGCGGCATCGAATTGCCGCTGCTGCTGACCATCAAGGAAATCAAAGTCGATGTCATCCAGGTGCAGCAGTGGATCACCGATATCTCGGCGACCCGCGGCCTGGACGGGCTGAACGACGGACTCGACGAGGCGGACGCCTATGCCGTGAAATTCCGCGAGGATGTCGCCCGCGCGCGCCAGTTGCTCATGAGCAAAGACCATATGGAGGGCGGCAGCGGTAGCCACGAGACCATCATGGCGGCGCTTGATCGCGAGGAGGCCAGCTTCGGGCCCTATTACGAAGCCGGCCGCCGCATGGCCAACGCCTATATCGATTACGGGCCGGCGGAAGGCAACAAGATGATGTCGGCCTTCGACGCCGTCGCCGCGAAGATCGGCGAGGCGACGGATGAACTGGTCGCCGTCGTCGAGGCGGACGTGACGGAAAGTATCGAGCATCAACGCGATGTCGCGGGGGCAATTGTCAATGACAACAAGAACATGCTGTTCCGGGTGTCGTTGGTGGGTATCGTCGGGCTGGTTGCGGCCGCCTTCGGCGGACTCATGCTTTACCGCCGTGTCAGCAGCGGACTCGGATACCTGCAGGGCGATATCGACCTGCTGAGCGCTTTCGCCACCGCCAAGGACAAGGCGGATACAGCAAGCCTCGATCTGAAGCTCAACGAAAAGCGCGGCGACGAATTCGGACTGGTCGGTAGCGCCCTGCGCCTGTTCGAGGAGCGTATCCGCGACGCCAAGCGATTGGCGGCGGAGGATGTCGCGCAGCAGGAAAAGCGCGCGCGCCAGGCCGAACTCATGGAAAAGACCGTGGGGGACTTCAGCGCCGACGCGGACGTGGTCATCAAGACATTGAGCGCTGCCTCGACGGAACTGGAGGCGACAGCGCAATCCCTGACCTCCACCGCCGACGAGACCAGCGCGCAATCGCAGGCGGTGGCGTCCGCCGCCGAGCAGGCTGCCGGCAACGTTCAGACGGTGGCCACCGCATCCGAGGAACTGGGCGCCTCGATAGGCGAGATCGGCCGTCAGGTCACCCAGTCGGCCCAGATTGCCGGCAACGCGGTGGAGGAGGCCCGCAAGACCAACGACACGGTACAGGGGTTGGCCGAGGCCGCGCAGCGTATCGGCGAGGTGGTGACTTTAATTAACGACATCGCCGGCCAGACCAACCTGCTGGCGCTCAACGCCACCATCGAGGCTGCCCGGGCCGGCGAGGCCGGCAAGGGCTTCGCGGTCGTGGCCCAGGAGGTCAAGAACCTGGCTAACCAGACCGCCAAGGCGACAGAGGAAATCTCGAGCCAGATTACGGCGATCCAGACCGAAACAAACGACGCGGTCGGCGCAATTCAGCGCATTCAGGGCATCATCTCCGAGATCAACGATATCTCGACGACGATCGCCTCGGCGGTTGAGGAACAGGGCGTCGCAACCCAGGAAATCAGCCGCAACGTGCAGGAAACGGCGAAGGGCACCCAGCAGGTCACGGAGAATATCGTGGCCGTCAGCCAGGCGGCGCGCGATACTGGCGCCTCGTCAAGCCAGGTCCTGTCCTCGTCGCAGGAACTGGCGCGCCAGACCGAGAATCTGCGGGCAAAGATCGACACTTTTACCGACCGCGTCCGCGCCATCTGATACGCCATCCGATACCAGGGGCCGCCGATATTGGCCCTTGGTATCAACCGCCCGAGCCCCTGAGAACCGAGTCCCGGAATCGTGTGCGGCAGTCTGCAAGGCGCCAATTGCGTTTCCAGTCGGATGGCGGTCCTGGCATAACCCTGGCCCACAGGAATCTCGGGGCCGGGGAGTCGGTCAGGAATCGCGCGGCGGCTTCCAGTTCCTCCGGGCGGGAAATGGTCAATGTCGCGGATATGCCCGCGCCAACCACAAATACGTCGAAACTACTTGCTGTCATTCTCAAGCCCCTTTATCCGCAGGCGCGGTTTCGTGCGACGCCGCTAGATGCCCGTCAACAGCGGGCGCGGCAAAATGGTGTGAATGCGCCCTTGACGGCGCCCCCCCTCCTGCACTAAATATGCGCGCCTGCTGGGCGAAGGCTTCGCTCGGCGACCGTATTTTATTGTCAAGGACACGAGAATCATGGCTCGACGCTGCATCGTTACGGGCAAGGGTGTGCAGACTGGCAACAATGTCAGTCACGCCAACAACAGAACCCGCCGTCGCTTTCTGCCTAACCTGCAGAAGGCTTCGCTGCAAAGCGAAGTGCTGGGCGAGAACGTCCGGATGCGCATCACGACAAGTGCGCTGCGCACCATCGAGAAAAATGGCGGGCTTGATTCATGGCTGCTGGGTACCTCCAACGCCAAACTGACGGACGAGGCGCGCAAGCTGAAGCGCCGCATCGTAAAGAAGGCGGCCTCCGCGGCCTGACCCTTCGGCAAAACCGGCATTTTTCGGACAAGCCCGCGATTTCGCGGGTTTTTTCGCATTTTGGAACTGTTTTTCGGGGCTTTCAGTGACATATGTACATTAAATCTTAGAGGTTTAGCGTGCATTCTTCCCGATGGTGGAACCCGAAAAAGGCGGCGGGATATTGGATAAGGCGAAATTTGAGATCAATGCTGCTCTGGCGGAAGAGTGGGGCACCGACGGCGAAGAAGGCAATCCGTCGGAGGACTGGCCCTATAGCCTGGAGTATTGGGGTATAGCCCAGGGCTGGACGCTGTATCGTTTTTCCGATGGCAGGGTTACGCGCTATGCCGGCTATGCGACGGACGTCGGAGTCATCTCCGGACCGGTTGCCGACATGACCCTTGACGACCTGTCCGACGAGTTTCGTGGCGGCGAGTGGATGTACGAAAAAGGGCCGGTTGAACTGGAAGACGAAGCCAAGGATGCGAACGGCGCCGTCCCGTCCCAGGAAGACCGGTTGGCCGCAGTCGACGATCTGGCGTGCGAGGCGCGGGGGTTCGATGGTGAGTATGCTATTCTTCGTGGCTATTATCTGGTGGAAACGAAAGGCCATGTCGCGCTGATCCGACCGCATCGAAGCCGTGGCGAGGCGTTGGTGATTGGCACGAATATGGAGCCAATCTCGATCGGGTTCCAGAAAGCCACGCCGGACCGGCGCCTCTGCATCGCTCTGGCCCGCCAATTGCCGGTCTGACGTGTGACGGGTTATGCTTCGCGTGGAGTAGCAAACGCCGGTTACGACCAGGTAATCGCAAATCGCGTCTTGAAGTTCCTCGGCGAAAGCCTGTAGAATCGGGCATATGGGGGATATTCGGTGATCAAAAAACTTTTGGTTTTATGTGTTGGGCTGGTTTGCGGCGCCGGCGCCTCTCAGGGACCGGAATTTACGCAGCAATATTTGCAGCGTCTTGGCGGCTGGGTGGATTCCTATCAGGACATGGTTGGCCGGCTGGACTTGCGCGCCAAACAGTTTGATTTGACCCGCGAGCAATACATCGCCGCGCTGTTGGCCAGCACCGACCCCAAGGTCAGGAAAGAGGCCGCCAATATAGAAACCTGGCCGGTTTATCTGAAAAAATATACCGAGATGCAGAAGATGCTGCAGAATGGCGCTTCCTGGGAGCAACCGTTCACGCTGTTGAAAAACTATAACGATCCCGCATTCAGCCCAATCATTCAGGCAACCCTGGCCGAATACAAGCCGGGTGCCCCGATTACCAGCGAAGGCGCGGTATTCGGTGGCGCCGGATTCATCGGTGGCTGGCTGTTGACCGCCATTGCCGCCGCCATGCTAGGCGCGCCCATAAACATGATCCGCCGCCGCCGCGAAAAACCGAAAAACCTGCCGAAACTCGTTATGCACAGCGTAAACGACCCCGCGCCAACAGTGGAAATCCCCGAACCCGCGCCAGCCGAGGAAACCTAGCGCCTGTTCGCCGCGATTCGCCTGGCCGGTCCGGCGCGGCGCGCGACCACATCCTCGTCGAACAGTTCGGTCAGTTTTTCCATCATCGTGCCGCCCAGTTGCTCGACATCCATGATCGTGACCGCGCGGTGGTAATAGCGGGTGACATCGTGGCCAATGCCGATGGCGACCAGTTCGACCGGCGAGCGGGTCTCGATATAGTCGATGACGTCGCGCAGATGGCGCTCAAGGTAATTGCCGGAATTGACTGACAGCGTCGAATCGTCGACCGGCGCGCCGTCGGAAATCACCATCAGGATGCGGCGCTGCTCGGTGCGCGCGATCAGGCGGTTATGGGCCCACATCAGCGCCTCGCCGTCGATATTTTCCTTCAGTAACCCCTCGCGCAGCATCAGTCCCAGATTCTTGCGGGCGCGGCGCAAGGGCGCGTCCGCGGTTTTGTAGATGATATGGCGCAGGTCGTTCAGGCGGCCCGGGTTGCCCGGCTTGCCGTCGGCGATCCATTGCTCTCGTGCCTGCCCGCCCTTCCAGGCGCGGGTCGTAAAGCCAAGTATCTCCACCTTGACGCCACAGCGTTCCAGCGTGCGGGCCAGGATATCGGCGCTCATCGCGGCGATGGCGATCGGCCGGCCGCGCATCGAGCCTGAATTGTCCAGCAGCAGCGAGACCACGGTGTCGCGGAAGTCGGTATCGTTTTCCTGTTTGAACGACAGCGGCGTCAGCGGGTTGGTGATAATCCGGTCGAGGCGCGCCGTATCCAGCATGCCTTCCTCCAGATTGAAATCCCACGACCGCGTCTGCTTGGCCAGCAGGCGGCGCTGCAACCGGTTGGCCAGCTTGCCGA
>JADFVY010000074.1 GCA_015222795.1 Pseudomonadota bacterium
CAACTGACCTGGCCCCGTGACGACCGCGCCACCCATTGGAATCGGCCCCATGCGGCCCAGTTCACGAAACGGCGCCCGCCCACCGCGCCGTTTGATCGCCCCGGAAACGCCCTGAGGCAACAGCAGCCACCAGGGAATGATGTTACGATTCCAAGCGTTTACGATTACCTGCACGTCCTGATCCAGCAGGTCGCCTTCCACGGTTGTTACAATCATCCAGACCCCCGCCTTCATTCCCGGCGATGATAGCATGGTTCATCCCGATCGCTTTCACCGGATTGTCCAACAAACCCATTCCTAGTGTTCACGTCCCGAAGGGGCGTAACAGGCGCGCCGGTTTCCAACAAGACTAACGATCCACGGGCTGCGGGGTTGCCGTTATTGGCGTTGCGGGGTACTATAAAGGAACGCCGCCGCGGGTCGCCGGCCTGGAATGGTGTGGGGAAGAAATACAGGAAACCGGGGATATGAAGGCTGCTTTTCTTGCCGCGCCGCGATGCGTGGCAGGCTGTTTCGTTCTGGCTTTCGCGCTCGCTGCCCTGCCGGCGGTCGCCGGTCAGGCGCCGATTGTCATAGGGCTGAGCGCCGATATGTCTTCGGCATCCGCCCAATCGGGCGAAGCAATTCGCAGGGGCGCCGCCATCGCGATAGCTGAAATCAACGCCACGGGCGGCGTTCTGGGCCGGCCGCTGGAGTTGACGGTGCGCGACCACCGGGGAAACCCCGCGCGCGGGCGCGACAATATAGATGACCTCGCGCGACAAAGTGATCTCGTTGCGGTCATCGGCGGGCTGCATACACCGGTCGCGCTGTACGAACTCGAGCCCGTTCACCGTCACCGGCTGATCTATCTCGACCCCTGGGCCGCGGGCACGCCGGTTGTTGATAATGGCTATGATCCCAACTACGTGTTCCGGGTTTCGGTCCGCGACGCATATGCCGGAGAATTCCTGATCAGGCAGGCCATCGCCGCCGGTTTTCGGCAGCCCGGCCTGTTGCTGGAGCGGACCGGCTGGGGCCGGTCCAACGAAGCAGCGCTGCTCGACGCGCTCGAAAGCCGGGGAATGAAGGCGGCCGGGGTCGCCTGGTTCAACTGGGGCGTATCCAGGGCCGAAATGAAGGAGCGCCTCCAATCGCTCCGGAGCGCCGGCGCGGACGTGATCCTGCTGGTCTCCAACCCAAGGGAAGGCGCGGTCACCGTTAAGGTCATGGCCGGAATGCCGCCCGGCGAGCGCCCGCCGATCATTTCCCATTGGGGCGTTACCGGAGCCGACTTCGCCAGCCTTGCCGGGGACGGCCTGAAACAGGTCGATTTCACGTTCCTTCAGACCTATTCCTTTTTGGATCCTCCCTTCCCAACCCGCGCCAACAAGGTAATCGAAGCTTATTGCAGGCAGTTTGCCGAATGCAGTGGACCGCGGGGCATTCCGTCACCGGCGGGAACCGCGCATGCATATGACCTCGTGCACCTGTTGGCGCGGGCGATCGAGAGCGCGGGAACGGTCGACAGGCCAGCCATACGTGACGCTCTGGAGACCTTGGGGCGGTATGAAGGGCTGGTCCGCGATTACGACCCCCCATTCACCGCGCAACGCCATGACGCTCTGAACGAATCGGATTTCCGACTGGCCCGTTTCGGTGAAGATGGATCCATCGTCCCGGACGGGAAGAAGTAATGTGGAGAAATCGCCCGCTGGGCTTATTCGGCCATATTGCGGTTCGAATAGTGCCTTTGGTTGCGCTGGCGTTCGCTGTTATCTGGTATGGCGGCATCGAAATCGCGCAGCGCGCCATGAAGGCGGAGCTTCACGACAGGCTGAAGGAAGCCGCTGCCGTATCCACCGCTGGCGTTACCCAACAGCTGAACACGGTGATCGACGAGATTCACGCGATCGCGGCCAACGATCTGATCGTCAACGCGCTGGTGGATATAGAAGCGCGCGACAATTACCTGCCGCCCTATTTTTCTTCATTGCGCGTTCTGCGGGCTCCGGGCGCAAAGATATTCCTGCTCGATTACCGGGGCCGCTTGATCGCCGGAAACAGCGCCTCTGAATCCTTTGAAGGTGCGGCCTGGATTGAAGTGGCGATGTCGGGTCAGCCGATGCAAACCCTGTCTCTCCTTGGGTTGCGTGTGGCGATCCCCGTTCTGTATTCGGGAATGCCCGAAGGGATTCTTTATGCCCAAATCGAGCTGGAACAGTTTCCGGGTTTGCTGGAGCCGGGATTCGGTCGGGGCTCCCAGGCCCTGATCGACGACGGCGGCTGGATTTTATATTCCACGGATCCGGAATTTGCGCTCGCGGGAAGCGTGGACCCACTGTACGGACCCGACGAGTGGCTTACGATTCGAACGCCGATTCAACCTTTTCCGAATATTACCGTCCTCTCCGGCGAACCTGTTGAAAGCGCCTATGCGCCGCTGTGGCAACTGCAGAAGATTATGCTGGTAGCACTGGCAATCGGGCTTTTCATGCTGGTTGCGGTTATCGGAATAACCGCCTTCCGGGTCGCGGCGCCATTGCGGAACTTTGGGCGTCAGCTCGTCGAAATCGGCTACAGCGAGGATCTTGGCCACAGAATCGAGCCCACCGGCCCGCGGGAAATTTACGATCTCGCGGAAGCCTTCAACAGCATGGCCGAAAGGCTGCAGGATACAACTATTTCGCGGGACTATACCGACAACATCATTGCCTCGATGAACGACGCCATGGTCGTGACCGGCGTCACAGGCTCAATTCAGGCCGCAAACGCAGCGGCCTGTCGTCTGTTGGGTTACGAGCCGGTTGAAATTACAGGCCTGCCCATCACCCGAATTTTCCCACCGCAAAACTGCCGCCCGGCAGATCCGGGAAAACTGCCGACTCCTAAGATCAGTAGCAACGTCGAATCCAAGCTTCGCCACAAGGACGGCCACTACATTCCTGTCGTCTTTTCGTCGGGCGTACTGACCGACCGCAATGGAGAAATAGAGGGGGCGGTCTACCTTGCTCAGGACGTTACTATTCGCAAGCGGGCGGAGGAGGAAACGCTCCGCGCCCGGGATGAGGCGGAAGAAGCAAACCGTGCGAAATCCAGATTCGTCGCCAGCATGAACCATGAGTTGCGGACGCCGCTCAACGCTATTATCGGGTATAGCGAACTTCTCCTCGAAGAGGCCGATGAACGAGGAGACAGCGGCTCAAGCGAAGATCTGCGGCGCATTAGTTTGTCGGGCCAGCATTTGCTCTCGCTGATCAACAATGTACTGGATCTGGCGAAGATTGAGGCCGGCAAAATCGATCTCGACATTGAGACGTTCGATATCGCTGCCGTGGTTCACGAAGTGGCGCACGGCGCGGACGGACTGATCGCACAAAACGGCAACCGACTGAGTGTCCGGTGCGGCCCCGACCTGGGCGCCATTGAAGCAGACGAAACCAAGATACGTCAGATTCTGTACAATCTCCTGTCCAATGCCGCGAAATTCACCGACCATGGCTCTATCTCGCTTGAGGTGGACCGTCAGTGGGAGTACGACGGGAGCTCCAGCGTTTACCTGCGCGTCACGGATAGCGGTACGGGCATCGCTCCTGAAGAGATGGACGGGCTGTTCACTGAATTCACGCAGGTTGGCGAAAGAAAGGGCCGCAGGGACGGCGGAACCGGGCTTGGTCTGGCGTTGACCCGAAAATTCTGCGAGGCGATGGGGGGCAGCATTTTCGCCGTCAGCGAGCCGGGGGCCGGATCCTGTTTTACGGCCTGCCTCCCGGCCGGCAGAGATACCGGCACCCTGAAGGTCGCCGCGGATTAACGACACAGTTCAACCCGGTCGCCTTGACCGGCTTGGCTAAATAACCTATTCTTAATGCTCATAACCCGAGAGGGAGTAAGAGAAATGCGCAAGGTTTTCATGACTTTTATCGCCGTGTTGGGCTTGGTCGGCTTCGCCGCCGCCGCGCAGGCGGCGTGCCTCGACATGGCCAAGACGGAAGACACGACCACCGTCGCGACCGACAGCACTACTACCATCAAACCGATTCTGCAGGAGCAGAGCGGCGGCTGACGGCTGTATTTACAGCATCGTAAATCACCGGGCCGCTCATCTGAGCGGCCTTTTCTTTTGTCCCGCGGCAATCCAGGGCTTGCGGCGAGGGGCATAAGGCGCTACATCGGCGCCGGTTTCCAATAGGGATTTTGACAGATGGGTTACAAGGTTGCAGTGGTTGGCGCGACGGGGAATGTGGGGCAGGGACTTCTGCAGATCATGGCCGAGCGCGAATTTCCGGCCGACGAGGTGGTGGCGCTCGCCAGCGAACGCTCCATCGGCAGGGAAGTGTCCTATGGCGAAAAACAGATTCTGAAGGTCCAGGACCTCGCTGAATTCGACTTCACGGGCACCGATATCGTGTTGTCGTCGCCCGGCGCAAAGGTTTCCGCCCAATACAGCCCGAAGGCCGCCAAGGCCGGCGCCGTGGTGATCGACAACACCTCGCATTACCGCATGGACCCGGATGTGCCGCTGGTGGTGCCCGAGGTCAATCCGGAGGCGATCGCCGGCTTCACCAAGAAGGGCATCATTGCAAACCCGAATTGCTCCACCATTCAGATGGTGACAGCGCTAAAGCCGCTGCATGATCTGGCGGGCATCAAACGCGTCGTTGTCGCCACCTACCAATCGGTTTCCGGTGGCGGCAGGGAGGCGATGGACGAGTTGTTCAACCAGACCCGCGCGATCTTTGTGAACGACCCGATCGAGAAGACTAAATTCACCAAACAGATTGCCTTCAACGTCATTCCCCATATCGACGACTTCATGGATGACGGCTCGACCAAGGAGGAATGGAAGATGGTGGTCGAGACCAAGAAAATCCTGGACCCGAAAATCAAGGTTACGGCGACCTGCGTGCGCGTGCCGGTCTTCATCGGCCATGCCGAGGCGGTGAATATCGAGTTCGAGCGACCGATCTCCGCGGAAGAAGCCCGCGAGGCCCTGAAAAGAGCGCCCGGCATTACCGTGATCGACCACCGCCATGACGAGGGCTATGTCACGCCAGAGGAATGCGCCGGCGAGGACCCGGTATATATCAGCCGCATCCGCGAGGACCCGACGGTCGAAAACGGCCTGAACATCTGGATCGTTGCCGACAATCTGCGCAAGGGCGCCGCGCTGAACACCGTACAAATCGCCGAGGTGCTGGTGAAACGCTTCATGAAGGAAAAGGCGGCCTAACTCTCCGGCCCTTCCGGCACCGCGCGGTAGACGTCGGTCGCCACCGCGGCGACAGCGATGTGGGCGGCGCGGTCCAGGGGGAGGCGGTAGATGCCAGTCGAGATGGCGGGGAAGGCGATTGCCTGTACATCGACCTTGTGCGCCAGCGCCATGCTGTTGCGGTAACAGCTTTTCAACGGTTCATCCGCGCCATTGCCGCCGCCCAAAATTGTGCGCATGATTACTTTGGATCAGTTGCAGCCTAGACCTTTGCGCGGGCGATGCCCTCCTCGATCAGGCGGGTCGCCTCTTCGGTTTCGCCCCAGCGCATCACCTTCGCCCATTTGTTTTTCTCCAGGTCCTTGTAATGGGTGAAGAAGTGGGAGATCTGGTCACGCAGAACTTCCGGCAAGTCGCGGTAAGACACAATATCCGTGTAATAGGGGTGCAACTTGTCCACGGGAACGGTAATAATTTTTTCGTCGATTCCGGCTTCGTCCTCCATCATCAGCACGCCCACGGGGCGCGAACGCACGACCGCGCCGGGCACCACGGGCACGCGCCCGATCACCAGCGCATCGCAGGGGTCGCCGTCGCCCGAAAGGGTATGGGGGATGAAACCGTAATTTGCCGGATAGAACATCGCCGTATGCAGGAACCGGTCAACGAAGATCGCGCCGGATTCCTTATCGAACTCGTATTTCACCGGATCGCTGCCCAGCGACACTTCGATAATGACGTTGATGTCCCAGGGCGGGTTTTCACCCACGGGGATTTTATTGATGTCCATGACTCTCTCCACGTTCGGGAGGCGGGTATATAACGGGTTTTGTTGCACCGCACAATAACGGGCGGCAAATGGCCGCAGCGATTGCGTTTCGTCTGTGTGCGAACGCTCAGTCGTCCTGAGGCGCCAGTGTAAGCCGCGCGATGAACACTATCATCGCCAGCACCGGGATGCCAAGGCAGGCCGTGCCTATAAAAAACGGCGCGTAACCCACTGCATCGACGATCAAGCCGGAATAACCCGCAATCAGCTTGGGCAACAGCAGCATGATCGAACTGAACAGAGCGTATTGCGTCGCCGTGAAACGCGTGCTGGTCAGGCTGGAAAGATAGGCGACAAAGGCCGCCGCCGCGATCCCGCCACTCAGGTTGTCGGCGGCGATCACAGCCATTAACAACGGTAAGACATTACCCTGCGTGGCTAAAAACGCGAACAGCACGTTTGTTCCGGCGGCCAGCAATCCGCCAACGAATAAAATACGCAATATACCGTAACGCAGGATCAGCAAACCGCCGAGGAAAGTGCCAACGATGGTCATCGCAAGGCCAAAGCCGCCTGATATCCAGCCAATTTCCTGCTTTTCGAAACCGAGATCAACATAGAACACATTGGCCATCACGCCCATTACGATGTCGGCAATGCGATAGGTGGAGATCAGAGCGAGGATCAGGATCGCAGCGCGGCCGTAGCGGCTGAAGAAATTGGCGAAAGGCGTCACATAAGTTTCAACCGCCATCGCGCGCGGTACGACGCCGGCCCGAACAAGAACGATCCCCGCCACAATAGCCACCCCAACGGCGACGACCAGCCGCGCCGCCTGGAACAGGAAGCCCTCCACCCCACCCTTCGGACCCGCTAGACCCGATGTCAGCAGGAAGATAGACGCGAACACCGCCACAACGACTGCGAAGGTCGCAAGGAAACGCAGATAGTCGGTA
>JADFVY010000075.1 GCA_015222795.1 Pseudomonadota bacterium
CCGCCGTCGGCCTGCCGCCGGAATTACCCGGCAGCATCAAGGCGCCGGTCGAGGAGCGGCAGATCTGGTGGCTGCTCACGGTCGCAGCGACCACGGGCGGCATCGGGCTGCTGGCACTTCAGGCGCGCCGTACATTGAAAGGCGCCGGGATACTTTTGATATTACTGCCCCATATCTTGGGCGCGCCACGGGCAGAGGTTTATGGCGAGGTGCTGCCGGCGGAACTCGCGGCCGCGTTCGTCGGGGTCTCGATCGGTACCATGGCGTTGTTCTGGGTCATACTGGGGGGCGTGGCGGGATATTGCCACGACCGATTCGCCGGTAGGAGCGGCGAAGAGGCCCGCGCTTGACGGACGAAATCGATCCTGCTCCGTTTTGCCGCCGGATTATCCGCGCCGCTGGCCCCGCCACGCTTGCCACCACCGCCGTCAAGGGCAAGGGCGGCGTTGGCGGGCCCTGGCCATACGCGTCGCTGGTTCTGACGGCTTGCGACGGGCAGGGAAATCCGCTGCTGCTGATTTCGGACCTTGCCGACCATACGCGCAATATGCGGGCCGACGCCCGGGTGTCCCTGCTTTACGATGGAACCGGCGGGCTCGACGATCCCCTGACGGGGCCGCGCGTCACCCTGCAGGGCGAGGCCGGGCAGGTCGAGGACGGCGGGCTTATGGATATTTACCTGGCCCGCCACCCACAGGCGAAATTCTACGCGGAATTCAAGGATTTCCATTTGTTTCGCGTGCGCCCGCTACGCGCCCATCTGGTCGCCGGCTTCGGCCGCATTCACTGGATCGAGGCGGGCGAGCTGCTGGAAATCGATTAAGGGCCGAAAACGCCCTGCGCCACCGCCAGCACCGCCGCGTAGCGCGCCGCCTTCCCAATCCCGACGAGGATTACAAAGGGCAGGAAGCGTACCCGCAGCACGCCTGCGGCGAAGGTAAGCGGATCGCCAACGACGGGCAGCCAGGCGAACAGCAGCGACCATATACCGTAATGGCGAAAACGGTCCCCCGCCCGCGATAACTGGTCCGCCGAGAAGGGAAACCAGCGCCTGCCGGCCCAATGCAGGCAGAACCGCCCCAGCGCCCAATTCACTATTGCCCCCAGCGTATTGCCCAAGGTCGCGACTGCGAACAGCAGGGCCGCATCGAAACCATCCGCATTGCCCAGCGCCGCCAAGACCGCTTCCGACGACAACGGCAGCAGCGTGGCGGCCAGGAACGCAGTAAGGAACAGGCCGATATAGCCGCCCGATATCAGGTCGGCCTCACTCATCGGGGGCGGCGCATTAATTGGATGGATTATCGGGAAGCGTTACGCCGATCATGCAATCGCGGGTCACCAGCTTCGCCAGGTCTTGCTCGCTCATGCCGTCGGTACCCTCGGGGCGCATCGGGAGGACCATGTAGCGAAGCTCCGCCGTGCTGTCATGCACCCTAACCTCGGTGTCTTCGGGAATCGCCGTGCCGAATTCCGCCAGCACCGGGCGCGGCTCCCTGACCACGCGGCTGCGATATGCGCGCGACTTGTACCAGTCCGGCGGCAGGCCCAGCAGCAGCCGCGGATAACAGGAACAGAGCGTGCAGACGATGACGTTGTGGATTTCCGGCATGTTCTCCACCGTTGTGATCGGGATGGTTCCAGCATCCACGCCCAACTCGCCCGCGGCGGCGTTGGTATCGGCAAGCAGCCGTTCCTTGAAAGCCGGGTCGGCCCAGGCGCGGGCCACGACCTTCGCGCCATCGCCGGGATTGCGTGAATCGATGTCTTCCAGCGTACGGCGAAACTCGTCGCCGGTGAAGATTCCTTTTTCCATTAGCAGCTCGCCCACCGCCAGCTCCAGCAACTGGTGATGGGTCAGGGCCGAGTCCTCGATATCCGGCTGGAACGGATGTGGCTGGCCATGAGGATGGGAATGTCCGTGCGAATCGCTCATACCGCTTCCCCCCCGACCGGCTCCAGCCAGTTTTCATATACATCCACGATCACCGTGTCCCGTGGCGGGCCGGCGTAATCGGTCCAGATATCGGTCTGCCGGACCCGGACGCGGTAAACCGTCAGGTCGGGACCGCCATAACGGCCATAGGCAAGCTCTTCCGGATTGCCCAGTTCGCCGGCGATATCGTGCACCTCGCCCGCGCAGCCGCGCAGGTACCAGGGCGCGCGTACATGGCCCGGAGGATAGGCGCGCCGAATGCGTACAGAGGCACCGACGGAAAATTGCGGGGCGCTCATGCCTTGCCACCCTTTGCGCGCTCGGCCTCATGGCGCGCCTCGACCTCGACCATTTTGCGGCCCAGCTCGTCAATGGTGATGACGCCCTTCTCGATCAGCAGATTGGAAATCGAGGCGATCCAGCGTTCGTAATAATTCAGCTCTTCATAGGCGTCCGGCCCCAACTCCTCGATGCCGCGGCGCAGTTCGTCCAGAACCAGGATCCGCCGCTTCGGGTCGGATAGCAAGCGCAGGATCGTATCCACCCGTTTTTCCCACGGCGCGTAATCATGCTCGGCCCGGTCCACCGGCCCGGCCTCCATGCCGCCCATATCGTGATGGCGGCGCATGTCGGGATTTCTGTCTGTTGTCATGGCGGCAATTATGCGACATGCCTGCGCCGGCGCGCAAGACCAAGCACAAGGATGAAAAATACTATCCTAATTGGGGAGTGCTAACTCCCAAAAACGGGTGCATCAATACCCGCTTTATGAGAATATCGAATTATAAAGTTCTTAATAAAATTAGTGTAAAGTGTGCGGATAGCGTTGACGGGTTCGCCCGCGCATCCAGTATTTATCAACACGAAAGAATCAGTTCGCAGGTATCATGAGTATGTTGGCCGCCACCCCCGTTGGGGCATCGTCGGAAATTACCGACACGCGATTGCGTCGTCTTTACGAATACTGGAATGCTAAGCGTGGAGATCGGCCCGCGCCGACGCGGCGCGATATCGACCCGGTGGAAATCCCGGATTTGCTCGGTTTTGTGAACATCTACGAGGTGCAGGACGAACCGCGCGATTTCAAGGTTCGCCTCAACGGCAGCGAAGTTGCGGAAATGCTGGGCCAGGACATTACCGGCAAATATTGCTCTACCGTAATTTCAGGCCCTGACGCCGTTAGTTACAAGACCGCCTTCGATATATGCGTGGATCAGTGCCGACCCGCGATCGTCGAGACGTCGCTGGCTTTCTGCGGCAAGCCCTACATGGCCCAAACGATCATCGTCCTGCCGCTCGGCAGCGACGGCGAAAGCGTCGACATGATCGTCACCGCCCATTCGTACCGTGCCATCAAAACCACCGATCAACCGATCGACCTTGAGGCCCACCGAAGCACCGCCGGGCGCTGACCGAAGGACCCGGCGCCTCTGAAGGCTGGCTTTACTCACCCGGGCCGCGCTATTGATGGCGCGGTTCATTTTCGCACGGGATCGGGGATTGCCTCGTCATGGCCGACAGAACATTCCGAATCGCCGTCTTCCCCGGCGACGGCATCGGCGGGGAAATAACGCGCCCCTGCACCGAACTTCTACAGGCGGCAGCCGATAAAGTGGACGGCTTCGGCCTGGACTTCGAGTGGCTGCCGGCC
>JADFVY010000546.1 GCA_015222795.1 Pseudomonadota bacterium
GACTGAAACCGAACGGCATCTCGACGATATCAACGCGATCCTGGACGCGGCGCGCGCCGACGCCGCAATTCCGCAAGACCGGTTGTCGGCCATGGCGCATCGCTACCTCGCTTCGTCGCCCGAGGGGCGCGGGCGCATCTCTCCGGATGCCCTGGCCGATCTGATTCGCGGCGAACTGACCGGCCGCTTCGTCCATCAGGGGCGCGAGGTAGACGAGTCTCAGGCGATGCGCATGCTTGCCGCCGCCCTGCGCCGCGCCCAGGTGGATGTCGAGGACCGCGCGCATTTCATCCCCTGCCGCCTGTTCGAGGGCAGCGGGCCGGCCGGGCTGGCCGTCGGCCCGGTCATGTTCCAGCGCACCGAGGCATTCCACGAGGCCCACGCGGCCGGGCTTGCCACCGACCCGGAGTTCGCCGCCCTGTTCGAACGCGATTTCGCCCCCTGGGACTGGGTGGCCGAGGTCACGGTCCGCGGCTGCGACAGGATCATTTCGCGCGAGCGCGCCATGAAGGCGGTCGACGGCGCGCTGGACATATTGCGGCTCTTCGCCGGGGCCGATGCGTCGAGCAGGCTGGGCCGCGCGGGCGCACCGGGGCTGCCGGGCGTCATGCCCGCCGGCCTGTGGGCCGATTCGACCGGGCGACTGCATCCCGTCCGCGCCGAGAGAGATGCTCCCGCGGCGGCGGAAACCGGCTGGATGAAGCGCGCCCATGACGAGGACGGCCGCGACTGGCTGGATCGCGCCGGGCGCTGCCTGGAGCCACTCGCCGATCCTGCCCTGAATTGGCCGTTGGCCGACCGATTCCGCGAGGCCGCTTCATGGTTTGGCGAGGGCGTGACCGAGACCTACCGGGCCGCCCGCACCCTGGCCTTCGTCACGGCGGTCGAGTGCGCGGTGATCCCTGGCGACCATGGCGATGTCTGGCGCGCCGTCACCCGCCGCGCGGCGATTATGGCCCGTGACGCCGAAGGGGGTAGCGTTGAGGAATGGCTTGACCGGGCGGAGAAGGTTTACGAAATCCGCTCGCAAATCGTCCATGGCGCGGTATCGCCCTTCGCGCCCGAGGCCGGTGTTCTGGAGCCGGAGGCCGCCACCCTCGCCCGCGCCGCCCTGCATGGCGCGCTGGCGTTCTATGAGACGCTGGGGCTAACGCACGCCGAATTTTCGGCTGAGCGGCTGGAAAAGGATTTCCACGCACTGGAATCAACGGATTTGCCTGATTGACCGCTTACCGGTCGAGCCCATCCCGGGATTTGTTGAAGGCTCGCCGCAGTGCCGCGCGGTCGTCGACGCCGCCCAGCGGGCGGACGGCTACATCGACCCGGCGCCCCGCGTTGTAGCCTTCGGCCGCGGGCGTGCTCGGCGGATAGCCGAAGGCAGCCTGAAACGCGTTCGTAAAGGCCTCCATGGACGTAGACCGCAATCGCCCCGGGGCCAGCAAGACGGTTCGCGAGCCCGCGATCAGGGTCCCGATTTTCTCCGCCGCGCCGTCCGGCCCGATAACCGCGAGGATATCGATCTGCTCGCGCTGCAGCAGCGCGCGAACGCCCGCCAGTGACTCCCGTTCCAGATCGACCGAATAAATATAGACGTCCAGGCCGCCAAGATGGCCGTCCGCCTCCTCGTCCGGATGGCCGTCCCGCTCACGGGCCGCCAGCAGGAATCCATCCCGCACCTGCCGGGTATCGGTAGATTCGGTGAATGCGACGACCAGCCCCACATTAAAGCTGTGCGCCGCCGCGCCAACCGAACAGGTCGCGAGCCCCGCCACAAAAATCGCAACAGTCGCCAAGAGTTTCATTGCGCTCCCCATATGTCTGATACACAACACTAGTCTCGACCCATAAGGTGATCGGACAATTCCGCGAGCGTCACGCATCCCAGTTGTCCCATGACACAGCGCAACTCGGCCTTGAAAAGCTCCATGATATGGTCTGCCCCCTTGTCACCCATCGCCGCGACGGCGTAGTAGAACGGTCGACCCATCAGAACGAAATCCGCGCCCAGCGCCAACATCCGGCAAATATCGAGGCCGGTGCGAACGCCGCCGTCGGCGATCAATGGAAAGTCCGGGCCGACCGCCGCGCGGATGGAGGG
Source organism: Pseudomonadota bacterium (assembly GCA_015222795.1). Lineage (GTDB taxonomy): Bacteria > Pseudomonadota > Alphaproteobacteria > UBA8366 > JADFVY01 > JADFVY01. The sequence goes on from JADFVY010000546.1 coordinate 2,099, forward strand.
CAGCATCTGCGTGGCGCTGGGGGCCGCCTCCAACTGCCGCCCACCGTGATTGGAGATGATGACGCCATCGGCGCCGAGATCGCGGCACCGAACTGCCTCCTCCGGGTCCAGAATACCCTTCACGACCAGCGTCCCGGGCCAGCGCGCCCGCAGACGGCTGAGAATTTCGGGCGTTATATGGCCGGTCACCAGATCCGACAGGAAATTCATCGCCTCGTCCCTGCCCAGGCCGGCCGGAATATAGCGAACGAGATTTTCAAACACCGGGAATCCCGAAACGGCCATCGCCAGCGCCCAGGCCGGGCAGGATGCGATTTCAAGGGCGGTGCGCAGGCCGAAGCGCGGCGGTACTGAAAATCCGTTGCGGATATCGTGATCCCGGCGCATTGGCGAGGGGATATCGACCGTCACGACAAGAACATTGTATCCCGCCGCTTCGGCCCGGCTTAGCAGGTCTTCCTCGATCTCTGGAATGTTGGGCCGGTAAAACTGGAACCAGCCGCAAGACTGCGCCTCGTTCCGCAGATCCTCCAGGCTCGACATGGTGAAGGTCGCGACCGCGAAGGGCAGATTATGCTGGTTTGCCGCCGCCGCCAGACTCTCGGCCGCGCGAGGCCAGGCAAGCCCGCCCATTCCGACCGGCGCCACTCCGAAAGGCGCATCATAATGTTGCCCGAACAGTTCCGTGTCGAACGCGATCTCGCCGGCATCGACGAGATAACGCGGCATCAGCCCGACTGAATCCAGCGCCTCGCGGTTTCGCCGCACCGCGCCGCCAAGGCCCATGCCGCAAAAAATATAATCCCGAATGAATTTCGGCATCCGCCGCAGCGCGGCCCGCTCGATATCGGCTGCGGAGGGAAACCGGCGATCCAGGGAAGCGTTCATCGGCGTTCTTTCCACTATCCGGTATGCGAGGCTATCGCTTGATCATCACTTCACGCGGCAGCTTGGAGAAACGCTCGCATCCGGTCTCCGTCACAACGATCGATTCGGAAAATCCAATGCCGAATTCCCGATATTTCAGGCATAGCGGTGGCATATGGAATGTCATGCCGGGAACCAGTTCACGGTATTCCTCCTGGCGCAGCGAGATGATTTCACCCTCGCCCCAGTCCGGTGGATAACTGACCCCGATGGAATAGCCCAACCGATTGCGGTGGTACTCGCCAAACCCGGCCTTCTGGGTCACCGCGCGGGCGGCGGTGTCGGCGTCATGGGGTGTTGCGCCGGGCTTGATCGTCCCCATCGCGGCCGCGACCGCGCCGATGCAGGCCTCCGCCGCGCGCACCCACTCGTCCTTCGGATTGCCGACGAAGATCGTGCGCATCAGGGCGGCCGTATAACGGTGCTTTGAGGCCGAGATCTCGAAATACATCAAATCGTCGTCGGCCAGCCGGTTGGCTCCGCCGGTCTGATGCGGCAGGCAGCTTCGCTCCCCGGCCAGTATGAATGGCGGCAGGCCCATATACTCGCCGCCATTTTCGAACAATGTCTTGTTGACGATGCCGCTGATCTCGTCGGCGCTGGCGCCCGGCCGCGTGGCGTCGTATCCGGCCTCCATGGCCATATCGACCAGCGCCGCGGAGCGCTTCATCACCGCGACCTCCTCGGCCGATTTCACCATGCGCGCGTCCCACAGTATCTGGGTGGCGTCGGTATATTCATTGCCGGGAAGATCGCGGGTCAGCGTTTCATGCTCGTCGACCGTATAGAAAAACCCCTGTTTCTCCACCCCGATCCGCTTGCCCTGGCCCAGGCCCAACTGTTGCAAAACGTTGACCGTAACGCTGGGTGGATGATCCCAGTCGAACACCTTGGCGATCCGTGTGCTCCAGGCGAATTCCGGTGTGTTTATCCACTCAAAATCGCGAACCGCAAAAACCGGCTCGCCATCCTTCGGTACGACGACGCAATGATATTTGTAGTAACCGGGCGTTTCATAACCGCTGAAATAAGTGATGTTTTCCGGCCCGCGGATCAGCAGGGCGTCCAGGCCCTCGCGTTCCATCGCCGCCTGGATTACATCGTAGCGCCGGACGAATTCCTCGGGTGAAAAGGCCAACCGGTCGTGCAGGATCATCGGCAAGTCAACGCCGCCGGCCGTCTTGCGCGTTGTTTTCTGGAACGTCACATGCTCGGTGTGGTCGGCGACGTCGAAGATATCGCGATCCTGGTCAAGCGCCATTTTTTCCCTCCATTCTAAAGCCGCCTTGGTATAGGCTGCGACTATCGTTCATTATTATCTCCAAGATCAACATGGCAGACCTGACGCCCGAAGAACACAAGGAACGGTTCGAGAAAATCTACCTGCGCAACCAGGCGCCGGCCATGAAGTCGGTCGAGCGTTGCGCCTTCGGTTGCGATTACGGCGCAACGAGCTGGGCCAACCGGGACGAGGCGGACGAACTCATAAAACTGCTGGAACTGGCTCCCGGCAAGCGCCTGCTGGATGTCGGCGCCGGGTCCGGCTGGCCGGGGCTGTATATGGCCCAAACCAGCGGCTGCGACATCGCGCTGGTCGACGTTCCCCTCTCGGGTCTGCGGATCGCCGCCGAGCGGGCCATTGAGGATAATCTGCCCGGTGAATGCTGGGTTGCCGCCGCCGACGGCGCGTATCTGCCCTTCGCCGGCGACTGTTTCGACGCCATCAGCCACAGCGACGTTCTGTGCTGCCTGATCGAAAAACGCGCCGTCCTGGAATCATGCCGCCGGGTTATCCGGCCCGGCGGGCGTATGGTGTTTTCCGTAATTTATGTGGAATCCGGCCTTTCGTCAGATGAATACCGGCGCGCCGTCGCCGCCGGGCCGCCTTTCGTGGAGACCGATACCCGATATCCGGTGTTGCTGGCCGAAACCGGCTGGAATGTTATTGCCGAGCGCGACGTAACGGCCGAGTTCGCGAGCATGATCCAGCGGCAGCTGGACGTCGATCGGGAACAGCGGGACGGCATGGAGTCGGTAATGGGCGCCACCGATTACACCGACCGCCAGAGCTCCTATGAATCGAAGTTCAAGGCCGTCAGCGACCGCATTCTGCGCCGCAGCCTGTTCCTAACGGCGCCGGCGTGACCGCCAAATTCGATAGGCTTCTCTTGAAATCACCTCGTCTTTAGCGCAAGTCTCTGCCATGGCCAGCCTGAAGAACCGCCGGGAGATCATCGACCGCGCCGCCGTCATGGATGCGGCGCACGAGACCGTCGATGCGGCGAAGAATGACGCGGCGGCGCAGCGCGCGCTGCTGGCCGTCTACAAGGGCGCGCTGGAACGAGGCCGCGCCGTGGTGCGTGGGCGTTTCGAGGGCGACCAGAACGGCACGGTGGCCGCCGCCGGCCTGTGTTTCCTGATGGACCAGATCATCCGCATTATGCATGACGTGGCGGTTACCCGGTTCTATCGAGTGCCCAACCCGACCTCGTCGGAGCATCTGGCGATTGTCGCGGTCGGGGGCTACGGGCGTGGCGAACTGGCGCCCCATTCCGACATCGATCTGCTGTTCCTGCTGCCCTATAAGAAGACCGCCTTCAGCGAACAGGTGGTCGAGCATATGCTCTATCTGCTGTGGGACATGGGGCTGAAGGTCGGGCATGCCACGCGGTCGGTTGACGACTGCATGCGCCAGGCCAGGGACGACATGACCATCCGCACCGGCATCCTGGAGGCGCGCTTCATCTGGGGCAGCAAGCAGCTTTTCACCGAGATGCGCAAACGGTTCCTGAAGGAAATAGTCGCCGGCACGGGCCCCGAATTTGTCGAGGCCAAGTTGGCGGAACGCGACGCCCGGCACACCCGCATGGGCGATTCGCGCTATGTGCTGGAGCCCAATATAAAGGACGGCAAGGGCGGCCTGCGCGATTTGCAGACGCTCTACTGGATTGGCAAGTATCTTTATCAGGTGACCGATGCCAGCGAGTTGGTGGAACGCGAGGTGCTACACAGGAAAGAGGCCGAACGCTTCAACAAGGCGCACGACTTCCTGTGGACGCTGCGCTGCCACCTGCATTTTCTGACCGACCGGCCCGACGAACGGCTGACCTTCGACGTCCAGCCCGAACTGGCGCGACGCATGGGCTATGCCGACCGCGGCAGCGCCAAGGGCGTCGAGCGCTTCATGAAACATTACTTCCTGATCGCCAAGGATATCGGCGATTTGACCCGCATCTATTGCGCCGCCCTGGAAGCCCGGCATCAACGCCGCCGCCGCCTGCGCCTGCCCGGCTTTGCGTTAATGAGCAGAGAGATTGATGGATTCCCCCTGGAAGGCGACCGCCTGTCGGTGCCGTCAAAAACCCATTTCCGCGACCATCCAATCGATCTGCTGCGCCTGTTCGCGGTGGCCCAGGCTCATGAGGTGGATATCCACCCCGATGCGCTGCACCTGATTACCCGGAACCTGAACAAGATTGGCAATAAGCTGCGCGAGGACCCGGATGCCAATCGGATATTCCTGAATATCCTGACCTCGCCAAAAGACCCGGAAATGTCGCTACGCCGGATGAACGAGGCCGGCGTTTTCGGCAAATTCATCCCCGATTTCGGCCGCGTCGTCGCCCAGATGCAGTACGACATGTACCATGTCTATACCACTGACGAGCACACCATCTTCGCCATCGGCATCGTGAACCGCATCGAAAAGGGCCTGTTGCCCGACGAACTGCCGCTGGCCACCGAGATTATCAAAAACGTGCTATCGCGCGAGGTTCTGTACGTCGCCGTGATGCTGCACGATATCGCCAAGGGGCGTGGCGGCGACCATTCGGTGCTGGGCGGCGAGGTGGCGCGCAAGCTCTGCCCGCGGCTGGGGCTTTCGTCGGAACAGACGGAGACCGTGGCCTGGCTGGTGGAACATCATCTGGCAATGAGCCGCACCGCCTTCAAGCGCGATCTCAACGATCCCAAATCGATCGCCGATTTCGCCGAGCTGGTGCAATCGCCGGAACGGCTGCGGCTGTTGCTGGTGCTGACCGCCGCCGACATTCGCGCCGTCGGCCCGCGGGTATGGAACGGCTGGAAGGCGACCCTGCTGCGCGAAGCCTATCACCTGACCGAGGAAAAACTGTCGGGCGGCGATACGCCGGACGTGCGCGATGTGCGGGCCAACCACGTCAAGGATGCGCTGCGCGATATGTTAACCGATTGGCCGGAGGAAGAGCTGGAAGCGCATCTTGGCCGAGGCCACCCGCGCTACTGGCTGAGCTTCGATCAGGAAAGCCTGCAGCGCCATGCCTGCCTTGCCCGCGAGGCCGACCGGACAGAACAGTCACTCACCGTCGATACCCGGGTCGATGCCTATCACGCGGTGACGGAGGTCACGGTCTACACCCCCGACCATCCCGGCCTGTTCAGCCGCATCACCGGCGCGCTGTCGGTCAGCGGCGCAAATATCGTGGACGCGCGCATCAATACCTTTAACGACGGCATGGCGCTGGATGTCTTTCAGGTTCAGGACGCCGAGGGCGGGGCCTTCGCCCGGCCGGACAAGCTGGCGTGCCTTGCCACCCTGATCGAGCAATCGCTTGGCGGCAAGCTGCGCCCGGCCAGGGAACTGGAATCCGGCGCGGCGATCCCCAGCCGCACGCGGGTTTTCTCGGTGCCGCCGCGCGTGCTGATCGACAATTCCGCCAGCCGCAGCAACACGGTGATCGAGGTCAACGGCCGCGACCGCCCCGGCCTGCTTTACGATCTGACTTTTGCGCTGAACAAGCTCGGCCTGCAGATATCCAACGCCAAGATCTCCACCTATGGTGAGCGGGTCGTGGACGTGTTTTATGTGCGCGATGTGTTCGGCATGAAGGTCGATCACGAAGGCAAACAGAAACAGATCCGCGAGGCCCTGTTGCCGATCCTCGACAAGGCCAACCCGAAAGAGGACAAACCCGAAGGCGCGGCCGCGGCGGAATAGGGGTTCAAATTTTATTGGGGCATATGTGGACGGCCCCTGTGAGGCAAGGGTGGTATTGGCGATGGCGAACAACCAACATGGGCGGGTCTTCCGATACGGCGGCGATTTCGCCGACCAGCGCATCGTGCGCGCCGACGGCTCCTATATCTATGACGACCATGGCCGCGAGATTCTCGATTTCACTTCGGGCCAGATGAGTGGAATCCTTGGCCACGGACACCCTGAGATCGTTGCCGTCGTCCAGGAAATGACCGCCAATCTGGACCATCTGCACAGCGGCTTCCTGTCCGACCCGGTGATCGAATTCGCCGATGCGCTGACGGACATGCTTCCCGATGGTCTGGATCGTGTCCTGCCGCTTTCGACAGGCGGTGAATCGAACGAAGCGGCGCTAAGGATCGCCAAAACTTATACCGGCGGTTTCGAGGTCGTCGCCTTCGACCGTTCATGGCACGGGGTGACGGGCGGGGCGGCGGCCGCGACATATTCCGGGGGCCGCCGCGGCCATGGCCCGACCCTGCCCGGTGTGTTGACCCTGCCGACGCCGCACGCCTACCGGTCGCCGTTTAACCGCGACGGCGATTACGATTGGCGGGCCGAGTTCGAGTTCGGCTGGGATATGATCGACCGCCAGAGCACCGGCCAGCTGGCGGCGGTCATCGTCGAGCCGATTTTGAGTTCCGGCGGCATCATCGAACTGCCCGAAGGCTACCTGGCCGCGTTGAGGGAAAAGGCGCATGAGCGGGGCATGCTGTTGATCCTCGACGAAGCCCAGACCGGGATGGGCAGGACCGGCGACAACTTCGCCTTCGAGCGCGATGGCGTCACCCCAGATATCCTCAACCTTTCGAAGACACTCGGCGCCGGCCTTCCCCTGTCGGCGACGATCACCACGGCCGAGATCGAACAGGATTGTTATGACAAGGGTTTCCTGTTTTACACCACGCACGCCGCCGACCCCCTGCCGGCTGCGGTTGGACACAAGGTGGTTGAAATCGTCGTGCGCGACAAATTGGCCGAACGCGCCCGCGAACTTGGCGATTACCTGAAGGCCCGGCTTTTCGACCTGCAACAACGTCACCCCGCGATCGGCGACATCAGGGGCCGCGGTCTTCTGCTGGGCGTGGAACTGGTTGCCGATCGCGAGACCAAGGCGCCGGCGCTGGAATTCGGCATGGCCGTCAGCAAGCGCTGCATCGAACTGGGTGCCTGCCTCAACATAGGCCGGCGCTCGACCGCCGGCGTTTTCAGGATTGCGCCGCCCCTGATCGTTGGCCGCGATGAAATCGACAGAGCCGTCTCGATTTTCGATCAGGCCCTGAGCGAATGCGCGTCGGCATGAAATCTGAGCAATGTTGCGCCTCGCGGCGACTCAAAACCCCCATGACCAGCCCGGGTTTAGCGGCCAGCCTTTGGTGAGAAACCTTGGCTGCCGGTGGGATCGCGGCGTGGGAAATGCTCCTTTCGACCTCGAATAGCCTTTTTTCCGCCGCGTCTATCGGCTATGTCTCGGCGCATGGCGCTGCTTCGTTCCATCGCGACCCTTGGGTCCTTCACCATGATCAGCCGGGTCATGGGGCTGGCCCGTGAGATACTGCTTGCCAATGTCGTCGGGCCGGGGTTGATTTTGGACGCCTTCATCTTCGCATTCAAGTTCCCGAATTTTTTCCGCCGCATGTTCGCCGAGGGCGCCTTCAACGCCGCCTTCGTACCGCTGTTTGCAGGCCGCCTGCAGGAAGAAGGGCAGGAAGCCGCGCGGCGTTATGCCGGCGAGGTCGTGGCGGTGATGACGACCTGGATGTTGTTCCTGACCATGCTGGCGATGGCGGCGATGCCCTGGATCATGATTGTCCTGGCCTTGGGCTGGACAGATCAGCCGGAAAAATTCGATCTGACGGTTACCCTGACGCGAATCACATTCCCTTATTTGATGTTCATGGTGCTGATGGCAATGCTCAGCGGCATGCTCAACTCAATGGGCCGGTTTGCCGTCACTGCCGCCGCGCCGATCCTGTTGAATGTTAGTCTGATCGCGGCCCTGCTGCTGGTCCATTATGGCGTAGTCGAGGCCGCCGGTCACGCACTGGCCTGGGCCGTGGCGATCGCCGGGATAGCGCAGTTCTTGTGGCTGGTGTTGGCCTGCCGCCGCATGGCGATCCTTCCCCGCATGCCCTGGCCGAAACTGACGCCGGGCGTGCGCAGGCTGTTCACCCTCATGTTGCCGGGTGTGATCGGGGCCAGCGTCGTCCATATCAACCTGCTGATCGACATGATTCTAGCCACCCTGCTGCCCGAGGGCTCGCTGAGCTTTCTATTCCTCGCCGACCGGATCAACCAGTTTCCACTGGGCGTGGTCGGCGTGTCGGTCTGTCTCTTATACACATCTCCGAGCCCACGAGA
>JADFVY010000547.1 GCA_015222795.1 Pseudomonadota bacterium
GCGCGCCGCTTGCGATGCCCGGCATCGCGGCGCGACCCGCGCCTTGCCGGAAGACCTCGCAAGACCGTCCCATGGGTGCAATTTGCCTGATACAGACCACTAAATTTCAACCCGATCAGTTCATGCCGGCCGATGTCTGTAGAGTGATTTTGCCGGAAGTGCTGTGGTACCGGCCATCGACGTCGTTGAAGGCCGCCACCGCGATTTCGATTTTCCCGGATTTGGGAATGACGGCGTCATCCGGATTGCCGGTGTCCAGTTTGCGCGACATTTCCAGGTACCAACGCCCGTCACGCCAGACGCTTTTCGCCTCGACATCCGCTATGCTGCCCGTCGCGGAGAGATTGACCTCGTAGCGCGGCATGATTTCTTCGGTGCGCTCCATGTATTTGACGGGCCGGTACAGCCGGTCGCCCGCATCGCTGGGACGTGCGATATAGATCGTCTCGCCCTGGTCGCCCCTGAACTCCTTGGCCTTCGGGAAGGCGGTGCGCGAGACCCGCCACATCTTGTCATGGGCAACGCCCGCCGGATCGGAGCGTGACGCTTTCCAGTGCCAGACGTCCGCGGTGAATTCGGCGCCGCTCAACTTGCTCTCGGAGAAATCGCCGGCCATGGCCAGGGTGACGGCAAACCGGTCTTCGAGTTGCTTCGTCCGTTGATAGGCCTGGGCGGCCTCGTCCCATTGATACGGCTTGTGCAGGCGGCTTTCGGTCGTATCGTTCCAGAGCGCCATGACGTAGATCCTGTCGCCCCGGACCGCAGCTTTTAACTCGACGGAATCCACACCGCCATTGCCGGTCAGCGGGACGGTTATCCCATCGACGGCGTTCCATTCGCCAAGGTCGCCATCGACCGTGATCGCTGGCCCCGCCGATTGCGTTGCAAGTATTTGGGGTTCCCCGGCCGTCGCAGGTTTCACGCCAGGCGGCGCGAATGATAGAACTGCAATACCAATGACATAAAGGGGAATGAATCCGGGAAGTTTTCCCGGGCTGGTTTTTCGATGCATTTTGTGTCTCCTGTTTACAGGAGCCCGATTTGGGCCAGAGACTAGCCCTTCTTACCGCTGACTATTATTGCACGCGCGGATTCGTAACGAGTTGACATCCAGAACGCCCACGCCTGTTTCGGATAGATCAGACGTATACCTACGCCTATAGCACGGAAGAGTTAATCAACGGTTAAGGCATGTGCTCGCGGTCCGCCTTGCGCGGCGCTCCGACCGGCCGGAAAGACGCGAAGACGATCAGGCGGCGCGCGGATCGGTCAGGAACTTCTCGACATGATTCCGCAGATCGTCTGATTTTCGTGACAGGGATTGCGAGGCGGTGGAAAGGCTTCCGGACAGTTTCTCCATCTGCCCGGCGGCCGAGGACATTCCCTTCATCTTTGCGATCGCTTCCGCGGCGCCGTCCGAAACCTGCCGTACATTGCCGGCGATTTCCCGCACGGCGTCGCCCTGTTCGTCCACTTCGCCGGCCACGTCGGTGGCGAGGTCGAAGATTTCCGCGATGACGGTGCTGACCATGGCGATCGCCTCGACGGCGGCGCCGGTCTTGTCCTGGATCGCCTGGATCTGTTCGTTGATGCCCACGGTGGCCTTCGCCGTCTGGGTCGCCAGGTTTTTGACCTCGTTGGCCACAACGGCGAACCCCTTGCCCGCTTCGCCGGCGCGCGCGGCCTCGATGGTGGCGTTCAGCGCCAGCAGGTTGGTCTGGCCGGCAATGTTGTTGATCAGGTCGGCGACGCCGCTGATTTGCTGGGCCGCCTCACCAAGCGTTCCGACAATCTCGCTGGCCTTGTGCATTTCCTGCACCGCGCTGGCCGCGATGGTCGCCGAATGCATTACCTGTTCGCCGATCTTCTCGATATTGGCGTACAGTTCGTCGATGGCGCCTGACGCCGCCGCCGCGTTATCGCCAGCCTGGGTAATGGCGGCCGAGACATCGCCGGTATGATCGCCAGTCTGGCCCACCGCCGCCGCAACCCCTTGCGCCTCTTCCCGCAAGCTCGCCGCTTCGTCGGCAATGGACTCTATGGTCTCCGTCAGCAGGCTGTCGATATGGGTCGTCTGTGTCTCGGCAGGTTCGTCCGGCTGTTCCGGCTCTGCTTCCGCCGCGGCCTCCTGGGTTTCGAGCTGTTCCAGCCGGTCGCGCAGCTCCGTCAGCGCGCGCGCCATATGGCCGAAGCGTCCGACGTGATCCTGGCCCGGTATTGCGATATCGCGCCGGCCGGCTACCAACGCGGCCAGGGCCTGGTCGAGATTTTCCAGCGGTTCGGCCACGCGGGCCTGCGCCCACAGATGAACAATGACGACCGCGACGATCACCACGACGGTGCCGATCAGCATCACCGCGGCCGCTTCCGTCCTTGCGTCGGTCACCGATAAAAACAGCGATGCCAGAATCGCCGGCGCCGCGACGCCAGCCGCCGCCAGCAGCCATAGCCACCGCCTGACATATCTATTGGGCGCCCCGGCCGACGTGGCCAGGCCGGGCCGCGGTGGGGATGCTTCTTTTTCCACGGGTTCTATTTCCGTCTTCATGGGTGTTCGCGGACCTTTTCTCTCTTACGCTCGGCTAATACCCCGGTCTAATATTTTTTATTATCGACCAGACCCTATATGCGGAAGGGCTAAGAGCAGGTTAACGAAACATCAAATGCCATGAATGCAGTTTGTCCCCACAGGATGTCGAGACAGCGGTCAGCGCGACGTGCGGGTGCTTACCAGCATTTCCAGGCCCACGGCGACCGCCAGAGCGGACCTGTCCCCGGCGCCCATCACCCTGGTCCCCAGAATAGCCTGCATCGCCATGACATGGGTGCGCACAATGTTCAGGATGGCGTAGTCATGCGCCTCCAACAGCCGGGTTGCCTTGCACAGGGATCCGGCGTAGCGGGTCATTAGCGGATAGCCGAACAAAGCCCCCTGGCCCCGCATATCGTGGGCGATCCGCAAGATTTCATCGTAATGGGCTTTCCGGTTGTCGCGGTCGCTATCCATTTTTTCCGCGTGGCGGTCCAGATCAGCGACGTCGCGGCCCGCGTGGCGGGGGTATTCGGCGGCCAGTCTGTCGATCGCCGCCTCGGCCTTTGCCATGACCTCGTCGGCGATGCTGGGCAGTTCCGGTTTTGCCTGAGAGGCTGGCATGAAAAGAGAAAGAGTCACAAGCTCCACTCCTCGATCAGGGATGCAAAAGGGGACGACCGGCACGGCGCGGCCTGAGAGTCTGGCCCGGAATATGTTGCTGTTTTCATTGGCGTTCGCCGAGTCGAATGCAAGGCGCGGCCTGCGGGGCGATGCCCCCGCATCGGCCTAGGGACGCAACGCCGCAGTCGGCCGGCAAACGCCAACCCGTTGGGCAGGCTTGTGTTTCCCTCCGGACAGCGTCGAAGGCCGCTTGCGATGCCCGGGATCGCGGCGCGGCCTTCTCCTAACCGGAGGAAAACACAAGCCTGTGAAAACAACAACATATTCCGGGCCAAACTCTCAAAGGCCTTTCCCACGCC
>JADFVY010000548.1 GCA_015222795.1 Pseudomonadota bacterium
GAGCAGGGGCGCACGAAATTCGTGCCCGAGAACTGGAACAAGACCTATTACGAATGGATGCGCAACATCCAGCCCTGGTGCATTTCGCGTCAGCTCTGGTGGGGCCATCAGATCCCGGCATGGTACGGCCCGGACGGCGAGATATTCGTCGAGGAGTCCGAGGAGGAAGCCCGCGCCGCGGCGATGGCCCATTACGGCAAGGATGAAGAGCTGATCCGCGATCCGGACGTGCTGGATACCTGGTTTTCGTCGGCTCTGTGGCCCTTCTCGACACTGGGCTGGCCTGACGAGACGCCCGAGTTGGAGCGCTACTATCCGACGTCCGTGCTGATTACCGGCTTCGACATCATCTTCTTCTGGGTCGCCCGGATGATGATGATGGGCATCCATTTCATGGGCAAGGAGCCGTTCCACACGGTCTATATCCATGCCCTGGTGCGCGACGCCAAGGGTGCGAAGATGTCGAAATCCAAGGGCAATGTCATGGACCCGCTGGAACTGGTCGACAAATACGGCGCCGACGCGCTGCGCTTCACCCTGGCGGCGATGACCATGCCGGGCCGCGACGTGCGGATGGACGAACCGCGCGTCGAGGGCTACCGCAATTTCGGCACCAAGCTGTGGAACGCCGCGCGTTTCTGCGAGATGAACGAATGCCTGCCGGTCGCAGGGTTCGATCCGAAATCGGCGAAATCCACGCTGAACCGCTGGATTATCGGCGAGGTGGCGGCCTGTGGACATGAGATCGACCGGGCGCTGGCGGCCTATCGCTTCGACGAGGCGGCCAGCGCCGCCTATGCCTTCACCCGCAATACCTTCTGCGACTGGTATGTGGAGCTCGCCAAGCCGCTGTTCGGTGGCGAAGACGCGGCGGTGACCGCCGAAACCCGTGCCACTGCGGCCTGGGTGCTGAACCAGATACTGCGGTTGTTGCATCCCTTCATGCCCTTCATCACCGAAGAGTTGTGGGAGCAGTTCGGCGCGACGGATACCCGGCTGATTAACGCCGAATGGCCAATTCTGGAAGGGCTGAACGACAAGGACGCCGCCGACGAGATCGGCTGGGTGATCGGGCTGATTTCCGGCATCCGTTCGGCTAAATCGGAAATGAACGTGCCGCCCGGGACCAAGATTCCGATGGTGCTGATCGGTGCGGAGCAGAGCAATCGCGATCGGCTGGCAGCCTATGGCGAGCTGATTTCCTGGCTGGCGCGCCTGGACGGCATGGAAACGGTCGACGTGGGAACGCCGCCGCCGTCCGGATCGATCCAATTGGTCCACCGGGAAGCGACCGTGGCGCTGCGCGTTGGCGATGTCATCGATGTCGCCCAGGAAAAGGCGCGGCTGGAGAAAGAGATCGGCAAGGAGCAGGGCGAAGAGTCCAAGATCGCAAAGAAACTCTCGAATGAGGGTTTTCTCGCCAAGGCGCCCGCAGCGGTCGTTGACGAAAACAAGGAACGCCTCGCCGAGCACCAGGCGCGGGTCGCGCAGCTTCGAACGGCGCTGGAGCGGTTGAGCGGGCTTTAGGTTCCGAGCGACCTCGTCCTTCGAGACGCCCCTGCGGGGCTCCTCAGGATGAGGCTCCACTTTTTGCGCCATCGTCCCGTTGAAGGCACAACCCCGTCTCGAAGCCTCATCCTGAGGAGCCCCATAGGGGCGTCTCGAAGGACGAGGTCGCGCCGTTGTTGAAGCCTTAATCCCGCCGCCGTCGGTCCGCCAGCGTATAGGCGAACGTCATCGCCGCCCCGGCCAGCGCCATCGCCAGGCCGATCCACAGCCACGTCATCATCGGATACGTCTTGAGAACGACAGGCAGGCGGCCGGGTTGTGGTTCGGGTTTTCCGCTTGTGCCCGTCGTGAACTCGGGCGAGGGGAACCAGACCTGCACGTCGCGCCATAGCCCTCGATGGATGAAGGGGTGCATGATACGGCCAGACTTGTCGGCATAACGGGCGTAGCGGTAATCCAGAATCTCGCACATCAGTCGCACCGCGCCGCGTTCGCCTTGCGGCGGCGGGCGCGTGTCGCGAAACAGGGTATGGCCGGACCGTTCCTCCAGAATGTTGCCGCCGCGCGTCAGCGACCAGGACGCATCGGCGACCGCGCGGAAGCCGCCGGAACCCCGCCCGCCATCGTCGGCAGCACCATAGTCCCGCAGCGACAGTGTGACGCTGTAGCCGTCAGGCAGGGCCAGAGACTGGCCGAAATCCTCCGGGAAATTCACCATTTTCTGGGCATATGAGTCGAAAATCGTTGCGACCGTGCCGGCGCCGATCGCCACCACGATCCCGACATGGATGATCCCGACCGGCAGGTAGTAGCGGCGGACCAGCGGCCGCCCCCAATGATGGCGCATGGAATTGGCCAGCCACAGGCTGGCGGCGATCAACAGGTAGGCGCCGGCGGCGAAGGCCGCGTCCAGCCAGCCGAAGATCGCCACCGTCTTGCCCGAGGTCATGCCGATGCCCCGGAAATGCGTCTCGAAGGGTTGCCAGACCAGGGCGGTCGCGACGATGGCGGCGAGCGCGCAAAGGGTGGCGGCCCAACGCCAGCGGCGATGCAGCGGCATGAAATAGTGC
>JADFVY010000076.1 GCA_015222795.1 Pseudomonadota bacterium
CTGGAAAACGTCAATAAATTTTTCGGTACGTTTCAGGCCCTGAAAAATATCAACTTGTCGGTGAAAAAGGGCGAGCGGATTGTCGTTTGCGGCCCGTCCGGGTCCGGTAAATCGACTCTGATCCGCTGCATCAACCGGCTTGAGGAACATAACAGCGGCAGGATTATCGTGAGTGGCCACGAGTTGACCGGCGCAGTGAAGGACATCGACGCGGTGCGCAGCGAGGTCGGCATGGTGTTTCAGAACTTCAACCTGTTTCCCCACCTGACGATCGTCAAGAACCTGATGTTGGCGCTGCGCCTGGTGCGCAAGAAACCCAAGGCGGAAGCGCACGAGATCGCCATGCGATATCTTGACCGCGTGCACATCCCCGAACAAGCGGACAAATACCCGTCGCAACTCTCCGGTGGCCAGCAGCAGCGCGTCGCAATCGCCCGGGCGCTGTGCATGAACCCCGAGATCATGCTGTTCGACGAACCGACCTCGGCGCTCGACCCGGAGATGATCAGCGAAGTCCTCGACGTCATGATCGACCTCGCCAAGGAAGGCATGACCATGATCTGCGTGACCCATGAAATGGGATTCGCCCGCTCCGTGGCCGACTTGATGGTGTTCATGGACGAGGGCGAGATCGTCGAAGCCAGTCCGCCGGCGGTATTCTTCGAAAATCCAACGCATGAGCGGACCAGGCTTTTTCTCAGCCAGATATTGTCTCACTAATGATAAAGGATTCAGAAATGCAGCAATTCAGGGAATTTGCGGGGCGGCTGGCGGATGCAAGCCGCGCCTGCATCCACGCCATGAACCAGGAGGCATTCCAGATCATCAAGAAGGGCGACGGCAGCCCCGTAACGGCGGTCGACCGTGCTACCGAGGACTGCATCCGCGAGTTGATCGCGGCCGAAATGCCCGACCACGGGATTACCGGCGAGGAACGCGGCGATACATCGACGGATGCCGAGTTCGTCTGGGTGATCGACCCGATCGACGGTACCCTGCCCTTCCTCGCGAACCTGCCCGTATTCGGGACGCTGATCGCCTTGTTGCACAACGGCAATCCGGTGCTGGGCGTCATTGACATGCCGTCAACGCAAGAACGCTGGATCGGCTGCGCTGGTGAGCCAACGACACGAAACGGCGAGCCCGTCCACACCCGCGCCTGCGAGGACCTCTCGACCGCCCTGCTGTCGACCAGCAATCCGGACTTTTACGACGCGTCGGAATTCCAGGCGTTCGAACGGCTAAAGGCGAAGGTGCGCTGGAACGTCTATGGCGGAAGCTGCATGGCCTATGCGCAAATCGCCACCGGGCGAATCGATGTTGGCGTCGATGTCGCGTTCGACATACACGATTACCTTGCCCTCGTACCCGTAATCCAGGGCGCCGGCGGAACCATCACCGATTGGGAAGCAAACCCGCTGACGCTCAAATCCGGCGGGCGCTTGATCGCGGCCGGCGATCCCCGCATGCATGAGCAGGCGCTGGAGATAATTTCAGCTTCTACCGGATAGGTAACGCACCAAACTTTTCTCCTATGTTTCTTCGTTCCCAGGCCGGTCATGCACTAATATTCAAACCGGATCACTCAATTGGGGCGATCATGTCAAATAAACACAATTTTATGCAAAGCATTAGCGTCGAAAAAGAGTTTTCCTGTTTGCCATTAAAATCGAAAAATCATGAAACTTTCTATGGTCTGGCCAGGGAACTAGAGAAATGGAAAATCGTTTTAAATCACCGCATGTAGAAGATCGGCAAAATTTCTCAAGCCTGCTTAGCCGCGCAAGCGCCATCATGGTCAATCACCTGATCGAACGCCCGTCCAGACCCGTGGATTGCTCTATTCTACCCAAAGCACTTCGGCGTGAGCTCTCAAACTTGCCATTGCCTTCAAGCGGTATGGCAGCAGATGATATTCTGTCGTTCCTTGAAGACAAGGTCATGCCTTGGTCCATGCCCACCAATCATCCGCGCTCATACGCCTGGGTCAACACATCACCGGCACCCATCTCAATTTTAAGTGACGCTCTTGCCATCACGCTCAACAACGGCCAGGACGGCTATGATCATTCCACCGTCTTCATCATGCACAGTCTGAGCCGATGGTTGATGGAGCTAAGTGGTTTTCTGGACGCAGACGGCACACCAAATGGCATGGCTATTTTGCTGAGTGGTGGGTCTGGAGCCAATCTGAACGGGCTTACGGTCGCACGCTACTGGGCGGCAAAACGCGATGGTTGGAGCATCCGTGAGGAAGGCCTGCAGAATAACCGCCCCGCAATGATCTATTACACCTCCGCCGAAGCTCATAGTTCGGTGCAGCGATGTATAGAGCAAATGGGTATTGGGGCATCAAACCTGAGGAGAATAGAGACAGATAATTCATTTCGCATGCGCCCGGATGTTTTGCGTGAAAGCATCGAAGCCGATTTGGCTGCAGGCATGCGCCCGGCCTGCGTGGTGGCGGCGTGCGGTAGTACCAATGTGGGGGCAATAGATCCGATAAGTGATATCGCCGATGTATGTGACGAATTTGATCTGTGGTTACATGTGGATGGTGCTTACGGCGGTATCGTCGGCCTTGATCCGGCCTATACGGAAATGACCCGTGCTCTGAACCGCGTCAACTCGCTTACCCTTGATCCGCACAAGTGGTTGCAGGTTCCCCTGGATTGTGGGGCTTTGCTTGTACGTGATCGGCAACTGAACCATGAAAACTATACCCTGGTGCCAGACTACCTGCGGGCCGCCAGCACGGAAGAAGGCAGTGTGCCATGGCCATGTGAGTATATGTTTGAATTAACGTTTGGAGATCGTGCTCTGAAAACATGGGCTGCCGTCGCCCGGATGGGACGTGATGGTGTGCGCGATATGGTTATCAATTGTGACAACCTGGCCCGTCTGCTGGGTGAACTTGTTGAGAAATCGGACAATCTGGAACTATTAGCACCCGTATCGGTCTCTACGGTTAATTTTCGTTATGTGCCCAAGAGCGGGTCATTGTCGAACGACGCATTGAATGGCTTAAACCAGCAAATATCTGAAGCTATTGTGGGCAGTGGCGAGGCTCACATTCCCACAACCAAAGTCAATGGTGCAGTATCCTTACGGGCTTGCTTTCTGCACTACGAAAATTGCGAAGATGATGTGCATCATCTGATTGCGCTGGTCCAACAGTTTGGTGAAAAATACGAATGAACGAAAGCGGACCAGACTTTTTCGCGGCCGGCGACGCGCGGATGCATGAACACGCGCTGAAAGAATTGCACGGCGCGGCATATTAGCTGGCTGCATTCGTCCTTCCTGTTGTGGTAACAATTATCGATGCAGGGTCGCCCGGCCCATGCCACCAAAATCGCAGGAGCGCCAAAGCCGATGAGCAACGCCGCCGCTAAGGTTATCGACCACCCGCTAATCCAGCACAAGCTTACCCTCATGAGGGAAAAGAGCACGCCGACGGCGATGTTCAGGGAGCTGCTGCGCGAGATCAGCCTTCTTCTGCTCTATGAGGTGGCGCGGGATCTGCCGCTCGTCATGAAGGAGATCGAGACACCGCTGGAAAAAATGCAATCGCCGACCCTGGGCGGAAAAAAGCTTTGCCTGATATCCATTCTTCGCGCCGGCGACGGGCTCCTGCAAGGGATGCTGGACCTGATCCCCTCGGCGCGTGTCGGACATGTGGGGCTGTATCGCGACCCGAAAACCCTGGAGGCGGTCGAATATTATTTCAAGGTTCCCCACTCGATCGGCGACAGGCTGTGCATCGTCGTCGATCCTATGCTGGCGACCGCCCATTCCGCGATCGCCGCGATCGACAGAGTAAAGGCGGCCGGCGCCAAGAAAATCAAATTCGTATGCCTGCTGGCGGCGCCCGAGGGCATCGAAACCTTCTCGAAGGCGCATCCGGATGTACAGATATTCACTGCGGCCATCGACCGCGAACTGAATGACCACGGCTATATCCTGCCCGGTCTGGGGGACGCCGGAGATCGAATCTTCGGCACGAAATAAGGGGAATCAGGAGGCCGCGACCAGGCGTTCCTCGAATTCTTCCTGGATACGTTTCAACTCAACGATCGCCTCGCGAATATTGCGGTCGTCGGCAATGTTGACCTCGACATGCCGGCCCTTGCGGGTCACCGATGTAAGTTGCTCGCCATTGTTACGTAACGAATCCACCCGGTAGACACCGACCGGGCGAGAAAATCCTCTGGGCGTTATGTCGTTCACATGGGTGCAATCCACCGCATCCTCGATAAGCAACTTCGTGGATTCGCTCACCAGGATCGTATCGGGCTCGGCCATGGACTCAAGCCGCGACGCTAGTGGTCTGTATCAGGCACCAACAGCCAGGTATTCATCCAGACCGGACGTGCGGCGCCCGTCTTCGGTCCACAGGATCGGGAAGTAATTTTCATCCATCTCGTCGTCGGCCAGTCGCTTGAAACGGGAGTATATCGGGCCGTTCCCTTTGGCGAGATTTTCAGGCACAAAGCGTGCTTCGGACGAGATGGCGTGCAGCACCAACGCGCGCCGTGGGTGGATGCTGTTGTTGTCTCCCGATCCGTGCCAAGTCCAGCCATGGTGGATGGAACCGCCGCCCTTGGCCACGACGACAGGCGCCACCTCGGGCTCCACACCCTCCGCGGCCGCGGCGCGTTCCATATATTTCTTGTATTGCTTCGGCCCATGAAACTCGCCTTCGGGTTCGCCATGCAGCCATCGATGCGACCCGCGTGCGAATTCCAACGTACCGCCCTCTACGCTTGTATCGTCGAGCGCGATCCACAGACTCATCATCAGCGAGGGTTGGAACCAGGACAGGTAGGCGCTGTCCTGGTGAAAACCCAGCGGCCGGGCGCTGGCCGGCTTCCACAATACGTTATCCTGCATGATACGCGTACCCGGCCACCCCGCCAGCCGAGCAATGGCACGCCCGAAATCCTCGCGAAGGACGGTGCCGGCGATGGTGCGGTCTGCCCGCCAGCCATTGCAGATCTGACGGGTAAGCGTCGGGTCGCCGGTCCCCTCCTGCCAGTTAACCTCATCGGGCGTAACCCCGGTCTCGAATTCACCGCGAAACAGACGGTCGAAGGCTTCGCGCAGGCGCTCGGCCGTCGGATCGTCGACAATCCGATCGAAGACGAAATAACCATCCTCGTTGAAGGCGTTGATCTGTTCCGGCGACAGCTCCAGCATAGCCGGCATCCTTGCGGAACAATGGGCTCGCCGTCAACTAACTCAGAACTTGTCCTCGTCGCCTCGGCGCCATTGGCCATGCCGCCGGACCAATCGGCGAAGGCCGCCCTACCGCTGGCCGATCAATCCTCCGCCAGCTCGACTCCGCCGAGGAACAGCACTTCCTCGAATGTTCGATCCAGCGAGGAGCTGTGGAAATCCTTCATCGACATCCCCGCCGCATACCGCACATGAGCGCCGACGGAAATGTCGCGATGGGGGATCGCCAGCCAGGACTCCGCGGCGCCATCCGCCACCTTGAGATAGGTGTAATCCCCAGCGTTAATTGCCTCACTGACCACGCCGCTATTGGGCAGGTCGGCGGGGGCCGGCGCGACCGGGGCATGACCGGGGGGCAGATCGGCGGGGGCCGGCGCGACCGGGGCATGACCGGGGGGCAGGGCCGCGGTGGGAGGAAGATCGGGCGTGGCCGCCGCGGTCTCGCCGTCAACCTCGACGCTACCGAGGAACAACACCTCCTCGAAGGTCCGGTTTAGCGAGCCGCTGTGAAAATCCTTCATGACCGCGCCGTTTCCGTAGTGGATTTCGGCGCCGACCGCGACCTCGCGACTTGGGATCGCCAGCCACTCATCCTGGCCGTCCTTCGTCACATGCAGATAGGTATAACTGCCGGTGTGAAACGCCTCGCTGACCTCGCCGCTGTTGGGTAGACTACTCTGTGCGACCAGAACGGCGGGAGAGCCCGGTATTTCCGGCAGAGACGAGCCGCCCGAGGGCGTCGCAGCCATGGCTGCGGTCGCGAACCCCAACAGCGCGACCGACGACAGGGTTATGATTTTCACCAGGATATCCCTTTCTGAAACGGCGTTTTCGAGGCGACTCCCACATTCGGGGAAATCGCACAGGCTCCGGACTGTCGCGATACGCCAGCCCGGCGGACTGCTGTCTTTATCTGCCGAATTGACGCACGCAGTGCATTGACGTGGATCAGCTATTCCGCCCGAACGACATAATAATGGGAGGCAGGCCTTGGCCACGCCCTCAAAATTCGTCCTAGTGGTCTGTATCAGGCAGAGAAACAGGTAGATCAATGGTCGGCGCATGACGGTTATCCCGCGTGCCGATATTGACCGGCGGCATCTTTCTATGGCAAGGCGTCCATATAGTTTTTCACATCCCAGTCGGATACTTCCCCGACAAAACGGCGCCACTCGGCGCGCTTGCACCGATCGTAAACTTCGTACAGGTCACCGGGCAGGGCCGAGCGGACGACTTCGTCGGCGGCTAGGGCATCCAGCGCATCGCGCAGGGTCTCCGGAATCTCCCGCACCGCCTCCCCTGACCGCAACAGATAGGTGCGTTCCCGCGTCTCGGGTTCGCCGGGATCGATACGGTTGGTAATGCCATCGTCCATGGCGCGCAGCAACGCCGCCTGCATCAGATATGGATTGACGAGCGAATCCGCGGGCCGGAACTCAAACCGGTCCGATCCGTAATAACGCACCGAGCATGAGCGGTTCTGTGGGCCCCAGCTTGCGTCCACCGGCGTCCATTTGCCCAGATCGTTGAGCCGACGATAGGAATTAACCGTCGAACAGGCTATGGCGGTCAGCGCGCCCAGATGCTCCAGTATACCGCCCACCGCATGACGGCCGATATCCGAGAGCCCGTTGGCGCCATCCGGGTCGCACAATTCGTTGCGGCCGCCGCCTGAATAAGTGAAGACCTCATCCATGCCCGGCAAGGGGTCCCCGACCAGCTTCTCCACCCTGCCCTCGCCGCCGGTCCACAGCGAGACGTTATGGTGGCAGCCATTGCCGGCGACGCCCTGATAGAGTTTCGGCATGAACATGGCGATCAGCCCAAACTCGTCTGCGACCTGGGCGCATATTTGCCGATAGGTGGTCAGGCGGTCGGCGGTCCTGAGCGCATCGTCATACATGAAGTTCAGTTCCACGAGACCGGGCGCGTCCTCATGGTCTCCCTGAATAACGTCCAGCCCCATGGCAACCGCATAGTCGTAAACCCGCAACCAAACCTCCGACAGCTTCTCGAATTGTCGGATATGATACGCGTTCGGCGAGGTTATGCCGAGCGCGGGGTCATATTCGGCGCCGGGCTTCAACCACAGCAATTCCTGCTCGCATCCGACCCGCATGTGCAGGCCGTCATGGGTGCGTCGGAAGGCGTCGTCGATCCGACGCAAATTTCCGCGCACATCCCTTTCCAGCAGCATGCCGGGCCTGTCCGAGTCTTCGCGTTCACGGAAACAGGTGCAGAAAACCCGCGCCACCCGCTTGTTCCAGGGCAACTGGCAGAAGGTTTCCGGGTCGGGCATGGCCGTCAGTTCGTGGGAATTCGCGCCATAGCCAATTTTCCTGCCGTCGCTGTCCACGGCGCTGTTAGTCATCCCGCCGAACGATGTCTGCACGCCGGATACGGCCATCGATTCCCAATGCCGCGCCGGCACGGCCTTACCCATGATTCGCCCGGTGATCGAGACATACTGGTAGTAGATATAATCGACGCCCAGCCCATCGATCAGAGCGCGCACCCGGGCGACCAACTCGCCACGGTGGGCGTCGGCCAGATAAATTTCCAGATCGTTCGGTTTTTCCATGCGCCAGCGCGCTCCCCAAATGGCAATGCCGCGCGATATTATAGCCTTGCCCGGCCGGATGAAAGCATTCAGTTTGCCGCTTGCCGGCAGGGTTTAGCAGCCAGTTGCGTTATGCCGGCGGGGTCCAGCGCCTCGGGGCGCTCCCGGTCGCGCTCCTTCAGGAAATCATACATCATCGACAGCATGCTCAATTGGTCGCCCAGACCGGCGGGTTTGGGATCCACATGCTGCATCGAATCCAGCAGGTACAGTTCCGCTTGCGGCGCCTTGGCCGCGAAGGCGATACTTTGAGACTCGGGGATGACCGTGTCGTCATTGCCATGCACCAGCAGGAAACGAGCGTCCAGCCCCGACAGATCGCGCCGCTTGAGATCCAGCGCGGCGATCTCGGCCCGCACGCGCGGTGGCTGCCTGGCCAGCAGCCCGGGAACCAGGTCCGGGTCGGTATTGGTCAGAAGATCGTAAACCGCCCTCCCCTGCGGCCCCAGCCGGGATACGGCCTGGGACAGGTCCGCGTCCGGGTCGTCGAGCCGGCGGCGGCCCATCCATTCGATCAGCGCCTGGTCGTCCGGATCGTCGATGAAGTCGCCATTGCTGACCGCGAAAAACCATTTGCCATAGCTGTTGGGTTCGCGATGTTTCAACGCGCCGTCGCCCCCGTCGCGATACCAGCCGGTGGTGAAGAAGGTGATGACCGCCTCCAGATCGTAATACCCGCCGATATAGAGCATGAAATGCGCCCGGCCCTTCACGTCGGGCGACAACAGCGCGATTGTCGTCGGGCCGGTGGCGAACGAGATGGCAATGACCCCAACCGTCGCATCCCCTGCCTTGGCCCGGCGCTCCGACAGCATCAGCAACGCATCGCGGATATGGTCCGAATCCGCGGCCCGCACGCGCAATTCCCGTAATCCCGGAATATCGGGCGCAACGACCTCGAACCGGGCGCGCGCCATCGTCTCGGCGAACGCGATGAAGCGTGGATCGTCCTTGCCATCCGGATCGGCGCCGGGCGACAGCAGAAGCCCCGCCAATGCCGGCTCGCCGCCGCCGGGCCGGTAGATATCGGCGACACGCGACACACCGTTTCGCCGGTAGGTGATGGTTTCGCAGGCCGGGACCGGCGTCTGTTCCTTCAATTCGCTGGGGCCGGCGCCAGCCTGGACATCCTCCAGCACGCGCATCGATTCGAACAGCCGCGAGGGGGAGCAACCGGCCAGAACCGGCGCGGCCAACAACAGCATGACCAGCCACCTGGCCCAACGGGCCCACTTGTTATCCGCCATCGAAACCCTTCCGCCGAATCGTTGTGGTTTGGACGATTATACAGGGTTCCGGCGGTCGGGGTCCGCATATCGACTCGAAACTCCTGTAAATCGGGCTCTTTATCAGCGAGCCTTGGTATAAGTGGCCTATCGCCATTGTTCGCAGCCGCAACAGTTGCTATATCTTTCGCTTCAGACCCTCAGGGATTTTCAAATTTCATGGCCAGACGCAGACGGATTTACGAAGGCAAGGCGAAAGTAATGTTCGAGGGGCCCGAGCCGGGCACGCTTGTGCAGTATTTCAAGGACGACGCCACCGCTTTTAACAATCAGAAAAAAGGCAC
>JADFVY010000077.1 GCA_015222795.1 Pseudomonadota bacterium
CCTCGCCGTCCTGGTCGACAATTTTGACTTTCCACTCGCCCGGCAGTTCAGCGGGAAGCAATTGGGTCGACCAGATCCGCCAGTTGTCGGCCCGGATATTGAAGCTGGCCTGGAATTTTATCTCGCCGTTATAATACCAGATATGGGAGACTTTCTTGCCTGCCATGCCCTGAAGCTCACTGAAGAAGGAAACGGCCTGATGCGGATTGTCGAGGCTGATGACTTCATCGGCCGGATAGCGCTTGCTGATCCTGGTCGTGAACATCGCCATGGTGACTTCTTCTTCCGGGGGCAGCAAAATCAGCAAACGGTCGTTGCCGGGATCGATGGACGCAACATCGACGCCACTGTTGCTGTTGTTGTTACTCTTGCTTTTGCCGTTGCCGCCGCCATTGCCGTTGCCGCCGCCATTGCCGTTGCCACCGCCGTTACCACCGCCGTTACCGTTGCCGCCACCGTTGCCGGCATAGGCGCCGTTCGACGCAAACCCGTTATCAAAGTCGAAGGTGACCGGCGCGGTCAGCGAAAGAGTGAAAATCGCCGCCGCTGCCAAGCTCAGTGCAGCGATCTTGCCGCTGGCGCGCCTGTCCGAAGCTTGTTCGGTATTCCGGTTGAAGTTCATCGTGGCAATCATTGTTCGTCCCCTGGTATTGTTTCGGCTCGATCCCAAATCCCTTGAGCCAGAAAGTTAATGAAACGTTAATTACCAGTACAACGAACCTCTTCGGTGTTTATTCCTAATTATCCTAAAAAAATCTGAAAAATTTTCGATAAATCTCGAAAAACCCCGGAATTCTTCGGTTTACTGGATATATTATTGTTGAAATTAGTGGGAAATAGCCTGTTTAAAGGGCTGAGATAGGGCTTCTATCTGACACAGGGCGCATGCCTTTCCGGCACTCCCGAACGAATTCCACGAACCGCCTGACCCAACGGTCGCCCTCGACATCGCGCAAATGGCTGAAGCCGGCCAGCAGGTTACCCTGTACGATGCCGTCATGTTCACCATCGACGCCGTGGCCGCGCAGCACCCGCCAGGCAAAGGTCATGTCCCGGGGCAGGTTGTCCAGCGACGCATAGTGGAATTCATGGGCCGGGAAGCGGGCGGGCACGCCGGGCCGCGATGCCGGCAGCGGCCAAGGCCCGGCGCCTGTATCCTCCAGCACCACATAACCACGGCCCTGGGGGCGCGGATGCATGACCGCATCACCGGGAATCACGCCTGCCATTTCGTGTGTTTCCCCGCGCCAGGTCAGGCTGCGCGACAAATACATCAGCCCGCCGCACTCGGCGTAGGTCGGTAGTCCGCCTTCGATTGCCGCGCGGATGCTGGCCAGCATGCTCCGGTTGGCCTCAAGGGCCATCATCTGGGTCTCGGGGAAGCCGCCGCCGATGAACAAACCGTCCACATCCGGCACCCGCTCGTCCTCAAGGCAGTCGAACGGCACGATTTCCGCGCCGGCCGCCTCGAACGCCTCCAAATCGTCGGGATAGTAGAAGCCAAAGGCCGCATCACGGGCGACACCGATCCGGATATCCTTCGAACGGGCTTTTGTCTCCGGCACGGGACCGGGCGCGGCGCGCGGTCCCACTGCCGTTTCGGCAATTTCGACGATTCGATCCAGATCGATGTTGTCGGATATCGCCTTGCATAGCCGGTCGATTGTCCGGTTCGCTTCATCGGCCTCGTTGGCGGGCACCAGGCCGAGATGGCGTTCGGGAATTTCCAGCGCGTTGTCGCGGCCGATTGCGCCCAGCACCGGCAGGTCGGTGTAATATTCCAGGGCCGCGCGCAGCTTGCCCTCATGGCGCGGCCCGCCGACCTTGTTCAGTATGACGCCGGCGATCTGTACGCCGGGATCGAAATTCACATAGCCCAGCACCAGGGGCGCAATGCCGCGCGTCATGCCCAGCGTGTCTATGACAAGGACAACCGGCCCCCCCAGCAGCGAGGCCAGCGCTGCGTTGCTGTCGCGGCCCTCGACATCGACGCCATCGAACAGGCCCTTGTTGGTCTCGACGATGGAAATATCGGCGACCGCGTCGCGGCGGTGGAAGGCGGCGATGATCTCGGCCTCCTCCATGCAATGGAAATCCAGGTTGATGCAGGGATTGCCTGCGGCCTGGCTTAGCCACATCGGATCTATATAGTCCGGACCCTTCTTGAAAGGTTGCACCGCCATGCCACGGAGCGCCAGAGCGGCTGCAAGGCCAGTTGTGACCGTGGTCTTGCCGGAAGATTTCTGGGTTGCGGCGATTAGCAGGTGCGCCATGACGAACCTACGCGGCGATCCCCAGTTGCGCCTTGTTACGGTTGCGCCATAGAGTTTCGGCCTCGGCTTGTGCCTTTTCCGCGCTGTCGTAGCCGTGCCAGCTCTTCAAGGCGATGGCCAGGGTGCCGGTAATCGCGGCCTCTGCATAGTCGTCTTCCGCCTCGCCGCTCCATATGGCTTTCAGCCGCGCGATATCCATTTCCGGATCGATCGGCTGGACCGCGTTTTCCAACAGCGGCGGCCAGTCCTCGGACCCTGCTACCCCGTCCCTGACGGTTCGCGTCTCGGTCAACTTGCCGGGGCGTCGTTCGATTTCGCCGCCCTCGCCGCGGAATACCACCATGTTCTTCTCGCCCAGCAGCAGTGCCGCCTGCTGGTGGATATCCATATAGTTGGGGTGGAAGATACCCTGGATCGTCAACGGTGCGCTGAAGGGATTCAGCATCCGCGCGATGGTGTGCACTGGCGAGCGCAGTCCCATGATAGGCCGTAGCTGGATGATATCATGCAGACGGGGGCTGAGGTCGGCCAGCGGCAGGTATGCGAAATTGCGCGTCTTTATATGGTCGGCGGCCTCGCCCAGGCTGTGGGCGACGGGAATGCCCAGCGCCTCCAGGGTCTCGCGGGTATAGAGCCGGCCTGGCGTATGGCCTTCCGCCCCATGCATGAAGATGCGCATGCCGTTCTGCGCCAGCAACAGGGCGGATAGCAGGAACCAGGGAAGCTGCCGGCGCTTGCCGGCATAAGACGACCAGTCGATATCGACTTCCGGCGCCGGGGAGGGCAGGGTGAACAGGCCCTGGGCGGCGCGGACGAATCCGGCGATCTCATGTCCTTCTTCTTCCTTGACGCGCAACAGCATAAGGAAGGCGCCAAGCTGTTCGGGTAGCGCCTCGCCGCGCAAGATCATGTCCATGGCGGCCTCGGCTTCCTCGATCGTAAGCGACCGGGTCAACGCCTTGCCACGTCCCAGGATGCGGACATATTGCGCGAAGGGATGTTCTTCACTCGACATTTCAGGCTCCGGCCGGGATCGCGCCTTTCGGCTCCGGCTTTGTGTGGTGGGGGTCTACGACGTTGTCCGCCAGGCTTGCCGGCAGGAAAGGCAGGACCCGGACCGCCAGCGCCACCGCAAGCAGGGCAAAGGCCACGCCGCCGATCCCGAGACCGATTTCGTACCAGCTTGGCAAATATTGCGCAACGGCGCCGTCCGCGAAGCTGCTGGTTACTTCCATGCCGGGGAACAGCACCAGCGGATAAGCCTGCCCGCCGACGATGATGACGTAAACCTGCGCCAGCCCGCCCAGGATCACCAGGATCGAGGCCAGGATCGTTCCACCGCGCGTGCCGGCGGTCATGGGCAGGAACAGCAGGGCCAGCGGGACAATGCCGCCCAGGATCACCTGGCCCAACCAGAACAGCGTGGTAATGATGCCGCCCTCGGCCAGAATGAAACGCTCGACGCCGGCATGTTCGGCGGCGTAGAGGTTCGTCAGATGCTGGGTGGCGGTGAAATATAAGACCGCGGCGATGAAAATCGCCAGCAATTTTCCCATGCGTTTCAACAATTTGTCGCCCAGCGGCCGGCTGGTCCAGGCGCAGGACGCCATCATGACCAGCAGGAAGATCGCCAGCCCGAATGAAAACGACATGGCGATGAACAGTGGCGCCATTATCGCGGCGTCATAGGCCTCGCGCGCCACCAGGAAACCAAAGATCGAGCCGGTACCGGTGGTCAGGATCAGCCGCCAGATGAAGGCGACCCAGCCCACGGCTGTTACGTAGCGCTGCATGCGGCGTTCCATCTGGAACCACAAATAGACCCCGACGATCACCACGAAGCCGTTATAAAGATATATGTTCCAGGCAAAGATCGATTTGAAGTTATAGGTCGTCATGGCGACGATCAGCCGGTCGGGGCGGCCCAGATCGAGCACCAGGACCGCCAGCCCGCCGATCAGCAGCGTCAGCGCCAGCAGGCCCGACAGGCGCGACAGGGGCTTGTAGGCGGTCTTGCCGAAGACGGAAGCGATGGAGGCCACGTTCAGCGCGCCCGAGGCCGCGACGACCAGAAACACGGCGAAGACATGCGGCATGCCCCAGACGATCTGGTTATTCATTCCGGTTATGTGATGGCCGTTATGTTCCATCACCCAGGCAGAACCCAGCCCCAGCAGGACGAGCGCGCCGAGCAGGGCAAGCAGCAGGATATAGCCGAAGCTGCGTCCTTCGATGGTGCGGAATGCGATTTTGCTGGCCATGGTCCGCCGCCTCACAAATTCTGGTAACGCACGCCGGGATCGACGCCCAAATCGGCGCGGATCTGTCGGGTTGCGTATTCCGCCACCCGGCGCGAGATTTCACTGTCGGGATCGTTCAGGTCGCCGAAAGTCATGGCGCCGTTGCCCGCGCTGCCACAGGCCTCCACACAGGCCGGCGTGCCGCCCGCGTCCACCCGGTGGACACAGAAGGTGCAGCTTTCCACTGTGCCCTTGCCGCGCGGCGCATGGGGCTTCTGATCCGTCAGATCTTCATGGATGAAGGACCGCGCCTTGTAGGGGCAGGCCAACATGCAATAGCGGCAGCCGATGCAGATATGCTTGTCGACCAGCACGATTCCGTCGGCCCGCTTGAAGGACGCCCCGGTGGGGCAGACATCCACGCAGGGCGGCTCGGCGCAATGCTGGCACATGACGGGCACGGATTTCTCCACGCCGTTCCCGGGGTCGCGGACCCCGACCTTGCGGATCCATTGCGCGTCGGTTGCCGGTCGTCCATGGCCGGTCAGGCCGTTTTCCTCGGCGCAGGCCGAAACGCAGGCGTCGCAGTCCGGGGTGCATAGATTGACGTCGATCAGCATGCCCCAGCGAACCTCGGCCGAGGCCGGCTCGTCGAGCCCGCGCGCGCCCGCCTGACCCACGCCGTACAGCGTAACGCCCGGCGCCAGCGTGACCCCCGCCGCGGCCGCGGCCGCGCCCAGGAAGCGCCGGCGATTGAAATCGAAGCCGTTGCCGCTCATTGGTTTGCCTCCGGTTCGGCCGCCGCGGTCATCGGGAAGAGGGCGGTGGCCTGCCTGCCGTCTTCCGGCTTCGTCGCATGGCACTGGAAGCAGTCGATCTTCACGGCGGCATAATCATGGCAGGAGGCGCAGAATTCGCCCGGCGCGTTGATCGATACGGGTTTCCCGCCGTCATCCGTCGTGGCATGGCAGGCGACGCATTCCTTCAGGCTGAATTTCTTCGTGCGCACGCCGCTCTGCACCGTTTCGTCGCGCTGGTGCGTCAGCTCCTTCATGTGGTAGCGGCGCATATAGTCGGTATCCGCCACGCATTGGTCACCCTGGGCCTTCGTGATGACCGGCCCCGGCACGCCGCCACTCTCTTGCGCCGCCGCCAGCGCGGGCAGGAAAATCATCGCCAGCATGAAGACCAGGACTCGCATCGGTTTGCCTACTCTCCCAAGCCCATCTGGATATAGCCGCTGGGGCATACATCCTCGCAGATATGGCAGCCGATGCACTTGCCGTAATCGGTATCCACATAGCGACCCATCGTCTGCTGGTCCTTGGGCACGCGGAAGATGGCGTCCTGCGGGCAGTAGATCACGCAGTTGTCGCATTCGAAGCACATGCCGCAGCTCATGCAGCGATCGGCCTCTTCCTTCGCCTCTTCCTCGCTCAACCCGTGGATACGTTCCTCGAAATGGCCCAGAACGGCGTCGGGCCCTATATGTTTTTCCTTGCGTTTGTGTCGCGCATTATACGGCCAGTGGCTAAGGAACAGCTCGTCCGCGGGGACGATCGCCACGTGGCTGCGGTCTTCGTAATTATGAACCGCATAGGTGGCCTCGTCGGTGCCGCCCGCCTGCACATGGTCGTATGCAGTCGGCTCCAAATGCACTTCCTGCAGTTTTTCCAGCAGGTCATAGTGATGCTTGTCGACCTTGGGTCGCTTCATCGGTTCCTTACCGGACAGGATATGGTCGATGCCCTCCGCCGCGACCGAGGCATGGCCGATCGCGGTGGTCAGCAGATGCGGCTTGATGATGTCGCCGCCGATGAAGATGTCTTCCTGGCCCTGTGCGCGATAGAAGGGATCCGGGTTGATCAGGCCACGGCCGTTATCCATATCTTCCATGCCGGTCAGATCGGCGATCTGGCCGATGGCGGCGACGATCAGGTCGCATTCGATATCGAACTCCGGCGTATCCTTGATCGTCATGTTGTTGCCTTCCCACTCGACCTCCTGAACGCGGAGCGCGGTGGCGCGGCCATCCTCGCCGACGACGACCGAAACCGGCGCCAGCGAGCTGCGAATTTGCACGCCCTCCTGGGTCACATGCTCGATCTCCATCTTGGTGGCCGGCATTTTGTCGACCGGGCGGCGGTAGACGATCGTAACGTCGGCGCCCTGGCGGTTGGCGACCGTGGCGACGTCGTGCGTGACATGGCCCAGAACGACCATTTCCGGCCGGTCCTTCTCATGGGATTGGGTGATATGGCCCAGGCGCCGGGCGACCGCCGCCACGTCCATCGCGGTGTCGCCACCGCCGATGACCAGCACCTTTTGCGCGCCATGTTTCAGGCGGCCGTCGTTGAAGGCTTCCAGGAAGGCGACGCCGCTGATGCAGTTGGAGGCATCGCCGCCGGGGATGGGCAGGGCAGTGCCGCTCTGCGCGCCAATGCCCACGAAGATGGCGTCGAATTCCTCGCGCAAATCGTCCATGGAAACATCGACGCCGACCTTGGTGTTCATGCGGGTTTCGACGCCCATGTCCAGGATACGCTTGATTTCGCCGTCCAGCACGTCGCGCGGGGTCCGGTAACCGGGGATGCCATAGCGCATCATCCCGCCGAGTTCGTCATGGCTGTCGAAGATCGTAACCCCGTGGCCCATGCGGCGCAGTTGATAGGCCGCCGCCAGGCTGGCCGGGCCGCCGCCCAGGCAGGCGACCTTCTTGCCGGTGTCGGGGCCCGCATCGCGCAATTTCAGGCCATGTTCCAGCGCATAGTCGCCGATATACTGCTCCACCGCGTTGATGCCGACATGATCCTCGACCTCGTTACGGTTACAGCCGTCCTCGCAGGGCGCCGGGCAGACACGGCCCATGATCGCCGGCATCGGGTTCGAATCCGACAGGCGATGGAAGGCGTATTCCTGCCAGTTCATGCCGTCGGGCGCCTTTTCGATGCCGCGCGCGATATTCAGCCAGCCGCGAATGTCCTCGCCGGCCGGGCAACTGCCCTGGCAGGGTGGCGTGCGGTGCACATAGATAGGGCATTTGTGCGACGCGTCGGCGGTGAAAATTTCTTCTTGCCACGGGAGATGCTCGTGGTCGCCGTCCTTGAACTTCCGGAAAGTCAGTTTCGTTTCATCCACGTCCTGCTTGTCCTGATTCTCGGTACTATTCGTCTGACTCACGCTACTATTCCTCCGTCTGGGGCGCGGTTTCGCCGCCCTCGGTTTCGTCTTCGTCGTCCGTTACCTGGCCGTCCAGGATGATCGCGTTGCTGACCAACTGGTGCAGGCTGACCACCCGGTCCATGCCCATGCCGTATTCCGGGAAAACCTTGGAAAACTGGCTTTTGCAGATGGCGCAGATCGCGACCATGTGGGTTACGCCGTCATTTTTCACGACCTGGTTCAGCGCTTCCATGCGGGGCTTGGCGCCCTTGACGCGCAGTTCCATCAAATCGTCGGTCAACAGGCCGCCGCCACCGCCGCAGCAGTAGGTGCCCTCGCGGATGGTGTCCTCGGCCATGTCCACGAAATTGTTGCAGACGGCCCGGACGATGTTGCGGGGGATTTCGAACTGGCCGCCCGGCTTGTCGCCCATGCGGGTCGCGCGCGCCACGTTGCAGGAATCGTGGAAGGTCAGCGTCATATGATCGTTCGCCGACTTGTCGAATTTCAGTTCGCCCTTTTCGATCAGATCCCAGGTGTACTCGCAGATATGTTGCGGTATCGGGTAGTTTTGGTCGAGGAAATCCCATGGGCCGGCCAAGGTGTTAAGGAAGCCGTAGGCGACGCGCCAGGCATGGCCGCATTCGCCGAAGACGATGCGCTTGACGCCCAGATCGATCGCCGCCTTGCGAATGCGCAGCGCCACGTCGCGCATCTGCTCGTAGGAGCCGATGAACATCGCGAAATTGGCGGCCTCGGAGGCGTATGAGCTGATCGTCCAGCTGGCGCCGGCCTGGTGGAATATCTTGGCGTAGCCGATCAACCCGTCGACATGGGGCTCGGCGAAGAAATCGGCGCTGGGGGTGACCAGCAGAATATCCGCGCCGACTACGTCTAGCGGCAGGCGGACGGGCACGCCCGTTTCCTCTTCGATATCTTCTTCGAGACCCTCAAGCGTGTTTTCCAGCGCCCGGGCGGGCAGGCCCAGATTGTTGCCGATCTTGTGGACCTTGCCGATAATCTCGTTGCAGTATTTCTGGCCCTTGCCGACATGGTCCATGATGTCGCGCGCGGCCATGGAAATTTCGGCGGTGTCGATGCCGTAAGGGCAATAGACCGAACAGCGCCGGCATTGCGAACACTGATGGAAATAGCTGTACCAGTCGTCGAGCACGTCCTTGGTCAATTCCTCGGCGCCGACCAGCCAGCGGGTCAGCGGGAACTTGCCCAGGGGCGTGAAATGGCGGCGATAGACCTTGCGCAGCAGGTCCTGGCGGGCCACCGGCATGTTCTTCGGGTCGCCGGTGCCCAGGAAATA
>JADFVY010000549.1 GCA_015222795.1 Pseudomonadota bacterium
ATCTTTATCCGATCTATTGGAACCGCATAAGCGATTCCAATAGATCGGATGATGCTCTAGTATAAACAGTTCCCGGATGGGGTTGAGCAGGGTTGAGTTTTCATAAGCCCTAAAGACAGAGAGGAGCTGGAAGATAGTGACGGAAAATCTCTACATCGGGATCGATGTCGGTTCCACGACGGTGAAATGCGTCGTAGTCGATCCGTCGACGCTCGACCTCGTTTGGAGCCACTACCAGCGCCATGAAACCCACCAGGCGGAGGTTGTCGCCGAAATGCTGGGCGATATCGAACAGGCCTTCCCCGACCGGAAACACAGCGATATCAGAACCTTCATCACCGGGTCTGGCGCCGGCCCGATCGCCGAACAGTTGGGCTCGCGGTTTGTTCAGGAGGTCAACGCGGTCTCGATCGCCGTGGAACGGCTGCATCCCGACGTGAACAGCGTCGTCGAACTCGGCGGCCAGGACGCCAAGATTATTATTTTCAAGGCGAATCCCAAGACCGGCGAACGCCAGGTCATTGCCTCGATGAACGACAAATGCGCCTCCGGAACCGGGGCGACCATCGACAAATGCCTGATCAAGCTGGGCATGGCGCGCGAGGAACTGGCCAATCTGCGATTCGATTCCGGCAAGCTGCATAACGTCGCCGCGAAATGCGGTGTGTTCGCCGAGACCGATATCGTCAACCTGATCAAGGCCGGCGTTCCCTCGGACGAACTCATGAACTCGCTGATCGATGCGATTGTAATGCAGAATCTATCGGTTCTGACCCGCGGCAACACGCTGCGCGACAAGGTGCTTCTGCTGGGCGGCCCAAACAGTTTCCTGCCCTTCCTGCAGGAATGCTGGCGCCTGCGTATTCCCGAAACCTGGGCGGACCGGGGCCATGAAGCCCCCGACATCGATGTCGATGAACTGATTTTCACGCCGGAAAACGCCGAATATTACGCCGCGCGCGGGGCGGCGATGTTCGGCCTGGAGGAACCCGGGGACGAGGGCGTCTATCTCGGGCTGGACGGCTTGCGAGGCTTTATCGCCGATGGCCGCAAGGCGCAGCTTGGGCCGACCGCGGGCCTGCCGCTGCTTGGCCCGCAAGAGGATCTCGACGCATTCAGGGCGCGCTACAGCACGCCCGAATTCATCCCGCCCGACCTGCCGGCCGGCGCCCATATCCGCGGCTATATCGGTTTCGATGGCGGCTCGACCAGTTCCAAGGCCGTGCTGATCGGCGAGGATGGCGAGATACTGACCAAGCAGTATCTTATATCCAGGGGCAATCCGATCGCCGACGCCAAGGAAATCATGGCGGCGATCCGGACCTTCGCCACCGACCGGCAATGCACGCTGGAGATTCTGGGATTCGGCGCCACCGGTTACGCGGCCGATGTACTCGACAACGCCGTGCGCTGCGACGCCAACATCGTCGAGACGGTGGCGCATATGGTCAGCGCGACCCGCTATTGCGGCGACGATGTCGATGTCATCTGCGATATCGGCGGCCAGGACATCAAGGTCCTGTTCCTGCAGAATGGCGCGGTGCGGAACTTCC
This sequence comes from Pseudomonadota bacterium, assembly GCA_015222795.1. Classification (GTDB taxonomy): domain Bacteria; phylum Pseudomonadota; class Alphaproteobacteria; order UBA8366; family JADFVY01; genus JADFVY01. The sequence continues at coordinate 1,554 of JADFVY010000549.1, forward strand.
GCCTTTCCAACCAGTGCTCGGCGGGGAACGGCATGCTGCTGCAGGCCATGGCCGATCAGTTCGGGGTCGATGTCCGCGATTACGCCGATATCGCCTTTGGCGCGGAACTGTCGCCCAAATTCAGCTATGGCTGCGCGGTTTTCCTGGATACCGACCGGGTTAATTTCCAGAAAGAGGGCTTTACCCGCGAGGAGCTGTTCGCCGGCCTCGCCAGGGTGCTGCCCAAGAATATCTGGCAGTATGTTGTCCAGATCCCGCGCATGGCGGAACTGGGCCGCAAGTTCGTTCTGCAGGGCGGAACCCAGAAAAATCTCGCCGCCGTCAAGGCGCAGGTGGACTATATCGCCGAGCGCGTGCCCGATGCCGAGATCATGGTCCATCCCCATTGCGGCGAGGCCGGCGCAATAGGCGCCGCGCTGGAGGCGCGCCGGGTGGTGGAACGACGCGGCAGCAGCCGCTGTATCGGTCTCGATGCGATTATCGACCTGGTTTTCACCGCGCGCACCGACGAGGAAACCAGATGCGACTTCTGCACCAACAACTGTTCGCGCACATTCATCGACACCGTAACGCCGGACGGTGGCAAGAGCCGCTATATCGCCGGCTTTTCCTGCGAGAAGGGCACGGTCGAATCGAAGGAGGACGTGATCAGCCTCAACCAGGAGCGCAAACGCCTGAAGGGCGCCTATCCGAACCTGGTCGAATATGACGCCGTCCTCGGCTTCAGGCATTTCCACGACGTCGAAGCCCAACCCGCCGAGGGAACCCTGATCGAGGATGAGGATGTCAGCAGGGGCTGGTTCGGTTACGGGCCGGTTCGGCGCCGCCGGATAGAGCGGGCTTTCCATGCCAGTTCGGAAGCCGCGCGGGAACGCCGCAAGGAAATCCGGATCGGCATTCCCCGGGTTCTCAATAACTACACCGTCGGGCCGTTTCTGCGTAGTTATCTGGAAGCGCTGGGCATTGCGCCGCGCAATGTGGTGTTTTCCGACGAAACCTCCGAACAGCTATGGCAGGAGGGCGGCAAGTACGGCTCCATCGACCCCTGCTATCCCTCGAAGGTCAGCCTTGCGCATATCCACAACCTGATGCATCAAAAGCAGGCTCGCCGGCCGCTGGACTATATCTGGTTCCCGGGAATTACGGCGATGCCAACCTTCGTCAGCCACGCCATGGCTTCCGCCACCTGCCCGATCGTCGCGGGTTCGTCCGCCGTCGCGTCCGCCGCCTTCACCAAGGAGAAGGATTTCTTCGCCGCCGCCGACGTGGAGTATATTTTCGACCCGGCGAATTTCGAGTTTGAAAACCTGCTGCGCAATCAGTTGTTCGAGACCTGGGGCGAGCGGCTGGGCGTCAGCCGGGATGAAAACGACTGGGCGTGCCTGCGGGGCAGGGAGGCAATCCGGCTTTGCGAGGCGGATTTACAGCGCCGGGGCCTGGAACTGCTGAACAAGGCGGAACGGGACAACAGCCTGGTCCTGCTGATGCTTGGCCGCCCCTATCACAACGACCCGGGCCTGAACCATGACATTCTCGAGGAATTCCAGACCCTGGGCTATCCGGTCCTGTCGATCCGCTCGATCCCCAAGGATCCTTCTTATCTGGCGCGATATTTCAGGGAAGACCTCGACAGCGGCCGGATAAAGGATGTCTTCGAGATCAACGATGTCTGGCCCGAGAATTTTTCCGCCAACAGCGCCCAGAAGGTCTGGGCCGCCAAATTCGCCGCCCGGCATCCCAATGTGGGGATCATAGATCTTTCCAGCTTCAAGTGCGGGCATGATTCCCCGACTTACGGGATTATCGACAGCATCGTCGGGGCCAGCGACACGCCCTATCTGGCGCTGCACGAACTGGACGCCAACAAACCCGCCGGCTCCATCAAGCTCAGGGTCAAGACCTACGCCTATGCGCTGGATCTGTACAAGGAGCGGCTGGAAGACCTTTCCGCCAAACGGTCCGAGCTGGAGCTGTCGCTCACGGCCCGGCGCCAGGAACTGTTGGTGGCGTACCGCGAAGAGCTGGAGGACAGTATCCGGGTTCTGGGGCCTGGTGCGTTGCGGGAGATGGAAGAGGCGTTCGAGAGTTATCTGGATCCGGATGCCGCGGTCAATGACGAAGACGAGGTCAATGACGAAGACGAGATCAATAAGGTGAACGGGGTGCAAG
>JADFVY010000550.1 GCA_015222795.1 Pseudomonadota bacterium
AAACAGCCGACGGCGGCGCGAAGATCGTCGCCGGCAACGAGCGCGTGCTGCGCGCCCGCCTGTCGGACGCCCGCTTCTTCTGGTACCAGGACCGCAAGGAAACATTGTCCAGCCGGACAACCCAACTGGCCGATATTACCTTCCATGCGAAGCTTGGCACGCTGGACGCCAAGGTGGACCGTGTCCAGGCGCTGGCCGTGGAAATCGCAAAACATATCGACGGCGCCGACCGCGACCATGTACGCGCGGCGGCACGGCTGGCCAAGGCAGATCTGGTTACCGGCATGGTCGGTGAGTTCCCCGAACTGCAGGGCCTGATGGGCCGGTACTACGCGGTGGCGGACGGCGAGCATGAAGAGGTCGCCGATGCGATCCGCGACCATTATTCGCCGCAGGGCCCGAACGACGATTGTCCCTCGGCGCCGGTATCGGTCGCCGTGGCGCTGGCCGACAAGATTGATACGCTGGTGGGCTTCTGGGCGATTGACGAGAAGCCGACCGGATCGAAAGATCCCTACGCGCTCCGCCGCGCAGCGCTGGGCGTGATCCGGCTGATCGTCGAGAACGAGCTACGCCTCCCGTTAGGCCCCTTGATTGAGGCCGCTTTACATAATTTTCCTGAGAATGTTGTGTTCACCGAGGCGTCAGTGGCCTATGCGGCGTCTCGATTGGCGAGTGGCAAGACCGCAGAAGGCGAAAAGCCGACGTGGGCTGATATTTCTGACGAGATCGCCTATGCCCTTGTAGTTTTCTTCGCCGACCGCCTAAAGGCACATCTTAAGGCCGAAGGCGTGCGGCATGATCTGATCTCTGCCGTGTTCGCGCTGGGCGGCGAGGACGATCTGGTGCGGCTGCTGGCGCGCGTCGCGGCGCTGCAGGGCTTCATTGAAAGCGATGATGGCGCAAATCTGTTGACGGCCTTCCGCCGCGCGGTCAACATCCTCAAGATCGAGGAGAAGAAGGACGGCGTCCCCTATGACGAGGCGCCGGATGCGGGAGGATACGCGCAGGACGAGGAGGCGGCCCTGGGTCGCGCGCTCGAAGCGGCTTCCACCGCCGTCGCCAAGGCGGTCGAGCAGGAGGAATTCACCAGCGCCATGGCGGCGCTGGCGGCGTTGCGGGGGCCGGTCGATGAATTTTTCGACGCGGTAACCGTTAATGCGGAGGATGCGGATTTGCGGGTCAACCGGCTGCTGTTGCTGTCGCGGATCCGCGCGACCATGGGTTTGATTGCTGATTTCAGCCAGATAGAGGGATAGCGGGCAGTCATGGGCAAGTGGGTATATGAATTCGGTGACGGTTCTTCCGAGGGCCGGGCCGACATGCGGGAACTGCTGGGCGGCAAGGGCGCCAATCTGGCCGAAATGTGCCATCTGGGGCTGCCGGTGCCGCCGGGATTCACGATTACGACCGAGGTCTGCACCTATTATTACCAGAACGGAAACGCCTATCCGGGCGACCTCAAGGATCAGGCAAAAGCCGCTATCGCCGGCATTGAGGGCAAGGTCGGCGGCCTGAAGTTCGGCGACAAAACCTCCCCGCTGCTGGTGTCTGTCCGCTCGGGCGCGCGGGCGTCGATGCCCGGCATGATGGACACGGTCTTGAATCTCGGCCTCAACGACGAGACGGTCGAGGGTCTGGCCGCGATGAGCGGCAATCCCCGCTTCGCCTATGACAGCTATCGCCGCTTCATCCAGATGTATTCCGCGGTCGTGCTGGGCGTTGAACATTACTTCTTCGAGGAAATCCTGGAACTCCACAAGGAAGAGCGCGGGGTGATGCTCGACACCGATCTTGACGCCGACGCGCTGAAGGGGCTCGTCGCGGCCTACAAGGCGCAGGTCGAGGAGGAACTCGGCAAACCCTTCCCGCAGGACCCGTGGGAGCAGCTATGGGGCGCCATCGGCGCGGTTTTCGGTAGCTGGATGACCCCGCGCGCGGTGACCTACCGCCGGCTGCACGATATCCCCGCGGAATGGGGCACGGCGGTCAATGTCCAGGCCATGGTGTTCGGCAATATGGGCGAGGACTGCGCCACCGGCGTCGCCTTTACCCGCGACCCCTCGACCGGCGAGAATGCCTTCTACGGCGAATATCTGGTCAACGCCCAGGGCGAGGACGTGGTCGCCGGCATCCGCACGCCGCAGCATCTGACGGTGGCGGGAAAACAGGCCAACGATTCCGATCTGCCGGCGATGGAAGAGATCATGCCCGAGGTGTTCGGCCAGTTGGACGATATCCGCGGCAAGCTGGAAACCCATTATCTGGACATGCAGGACATCGAATTCACGGTTCAGAAGGGTAAGCTGTGGATGCTGCAGACCCGCAACGGCAAGCGCACCACTCAGGCAGCCTTGCGAATCGCGGTTGAGATGGCCGGCAGCGGGCTGATCGACCGGCCCACCGCGGTCAGCCGGATCGAACCCAACGCGCTGGACCAGTTGCTGCATCCGACCCTGGATCCGAACGCCGAGCGCCAGGTCATCTCCAGGGGCTTGCCGGCCTCGCCCGGCGCGGCGTCCGGCAAGGCGGCCTTCACCGCCGACGAGGCCGAGGCCGAGGCGGCCAAGGGCGAGCGTGTCATTCTGGTGCGCACCGAGACCAGCCCCGAGGATATCCACGGCATGCATGCCGCCCAGGGGATTTTGACCACGCGCGGCGGCATGACCAGCCACGCCGCCGTGGTTGCGCGCGGCATGGGCCGGCCCTGCGTGGCCGGCGCCGGCGATTTGCGCGTCGACGAGAAGGCGCGCACCATGAAGGTGGGCGACATCATCGTTGGCGAGGGCGACTGGATCACCATCGACGGCGCCGCCGGCGAGGTCATGCTGGGCGAGGTGCCGACGGTGCAGCCGGAATTGTCGGGCGATTTCACGCAACTGATGGAATGGGCGGACGGGCTGCGGAAGCTGGGCGTGCGCGCCAATGCCGACACGCCGGATGACGCCCGCACATCGATCCAGTTCGGGGCCGAGGGCATCGGGCTCTGCCGCACGGAGCATATGTTTTTCGAGGCCGAACGCATCGTCGCCGTGCGCGAGATGATCCTGGCCGAGACCGAGGAAGGCCGCCGCCACGCGCTGACCAGGATCCTGCCGATGCAGCGTGACGATTTCGCCGAGATGTTCCGCATCATGGAGGGGCGGCCCGTAACCATCCGCCTTCTGGACCCGCCGCTGCATGAATTCCTGCCCAAGGGCGATGCGGAAATGGGGGAAGTGGCCGCCGCCGCCGGGGTGACGGTCGATGACGTGCGCCGGCGCGCCGCCGAGCTGCGTGAGGTTAATCCGATGCTGGGGCATCGCGGCTGCCGCCTGGCCATCAGCTATCCGGAAATCTGCGAAATGCAGGCCCGCGCCATCTTCGAGGCGTCGGTCGCGGTGGAGCAGGAGACTGGCCAGACCGTGATGCCCGAGGTGATGGTGC
>JADFVY010000078.1 GCA_015222795.1 Pseudomonadota bacterium
GATATCATGGAGCGGATCAACGCGTCCATCGGCTTCGACCAGCGACTTTACGCCCAGGACATCGCGGCGTCCAAGGCCCATTGCGCGATGCTCGTCGACCAGGAAATCATCGGCGCCGACGATGGCGCCGCGATCCGGGACGGACTCGACCGCATATTAAAGGAAATCGAGACGGGCGAGTTCGAATTCAAGACCTCGCTGGAAGACATTCACATGAATGTCGAATCGCGCCTGAAGGATTTGATCGGCGACTCCGCCGGACGCCTGCATACCGCGCGCAGCCGCAACGACCAGGTGGCGACGGATTTCCGGTTGTGGGTGCGCGACGAGATCGACCGGCTGGACGCATTGCTGAAAGACCTGCAGGCCGCCCTGATCGACAAGGCCGAGGCCGAGGCGGGTACGTTGATGCCCGGCTTCACCCATCTGCAATCGGCGCAACCGGTAACCTTCGGGCATCATCTGCTGGCCTATGCGGAAATGTTCGGCCGCGACCGGGGCCGGCTGACCGATTGCCGAAAGCGGGTCAACGAATCCCCGCTGGGCGCGGCGGCGCTGGCCGGCACGTCCTTCCCGATCGACCGCGAGAAAACCGCCGTGGCGCTGGGTTTTGACGCGCTGATGGCCAATTCTCTGGATGCCGTATCGGCGCGCGATTTCGCCATGGAATTCCTGGCGGCGGCCTCGATCTGCGCCACCCACCTGTCGCGCTTCAACGAGGAAATCGTGATGTGGTGTTCGGCCCAGTTTAATTTCATCAGCCTGACTGACGCTTTTACAACAGGCTCGTCGATCATGCCGCAGAAGCGCAACCCCGACGCCGCCGAACTGGCGCGCGCCAAGGCCGGCCGCGTGATCGGCGCCATGGTCGGGCTGATGGTGGTGATGAAGGGGCTGCCGCTGGCCTATGGCAAGGACATGCAGGAAGACAAGGAACCGGTGTTCGACGCCGCCGATTCGCTATGGCTGGCAATCGCCGCCACCGCCGGCATGGTGCGCGACATGACGGCCAATCGCGATGCCATGCGCAAGGCCCTGGAACCCGGCTTCCCGACGGCGACCGATATCGCCGACTGGCTGGTGCGGGTGCTGGGCATGCCGTTCCGCCAGGCCCATCACGCCACCGGACGCATTGTCTCGCTGGCCGAGGAAAAGGGCTGCCAGCTTGTCGACCTGCCGCTCGACGTCATGCAGGCGGTCGAGGCGGGGATCACCGACGATATATTCAACGTTCTTTCGCCGGAGGCGTCGGCCGCGAGCCGGACCAGCCTTGGCGGGACGGCGCCCGATAATGTGGTCAAGGCCGCGGCGGCGGCAAGGAAGCGATTCCTGTGACCCGTCGTGGGCTCCTCTTGCTGTTGTCCGGCCTCGCCGCGGCGGTGGCGATTTCGGCTTGTGGGAAAAAAGGCAAACCGAAACCACCCGACCCTGAAAAAAGCACATTTCCCAAGCAGTATCCGAAATCGCAATGAATCATTTTCAGTATATAAACGGCGAACTGCATGTCGAGGACGTCCCGCTGGCCCGCATCGCCGAAGCGGTGGGCACGCCCTTCTATTGCTATTCGACAGCCACGCTGGAGCGCCATTACAAGGTGTTCGCCGAGGCCTTCGCCGATCAACAGGCCACGATCTGCTACGCCCTGAAGGCAAACGCCAATCTGGGCGTTATTCGCACCTTCGCCGATCTCGGTGCGGGCGCCGATGTGGTGTCGGAGGGCGAATTGCGCAAGGCGCTGGCCGGCGGCATCCCGGCCGACAGGATCGTGTTTTCCGGCGTCGGCAAGACCAGATCCGAACTGGCCTTCGCCCTGGATTGCGGCATTATGCAGATGAACGTGGAATCGCTGCCGGAACTGGAAGCCCTGAGCGAGATCGCGGCATCCAAGGGCGTGACCGTAAATATCGCCATTCGTGTCAACCCGGACGTTGACGCAAAGACGCATGAGAAAATTTCCACCGGCAAAAGCGAAAACAAGTTCGGCATCAATGCCTCGCAGGCGCCGGCCGCCTTTGCGCGGGCGGCGGAGTTGCCTGGCGTCAACCCGGTATCCGTCGCCGTCCATATCGGTTCGCAACTGACCGATCTGGAGCCCTTCCGCATCGCCTTCGAGCGCGTGGCGGCGTTGGTCGGCGATTTGCGCGCACTGGGACACGACATACAGCGCGTCGATCTGGGCGGCGGGCTGGGCATCCCCTACCGGGAAGAGGAAATACCGCTGCCGATTGATTATGCGGCCGTGGTCAAGAGCGCGGTCGGCAATCTGGGATGCCACCTGATGTTCGAGCCGGGCCGGATGCTGGTCGGTAATGCGGGCATTCTGGTCAGCAAGGTTATTTATGTGAAGCACGGCGAATCCCGCCGCTTCGTGATTGTCGATGCGGCCATGAACGACCTGATGCGCCCCGCCATGTATGACGCCTGGCACGAAATCAAGCCGCTGAAAGAACCGCTGGGCGGGGGAGAGATGGAACCGGCGGACGTAGTGGGGCCGGCCTGCGAGAGCAGCGACATATTCGCGCGTCAAAGACCCCTGCCACCGGTTTGTGAAGGTGATCTTATGGCAATATTTACCGCTGGAGCGTATGGTGCGGTTATGGCCTCGACCTATAATTCCCGGCTTTTAACGCCGGAAGTGCTGGTCAAGGGTACGGAATGGTCGGTTGTGCGGCCCCGTCCGAGCTATGACGACATGTTGCGGGACGAAAGTCTGGCAAGCTGGCAATACGGGGACACATAGTCGTTGGAAGAATACTGATACGGACCGAAATGGACCAGGAACGGAACGATACATACTGGCTTTGGCGCGTCACCCTGTCGGGGGTCGCGCTATACGCCGAGCGTTTGTGGCGCGCGTTCTGGCCGATCTGGATTATTGCCGGAGCCTTTCTGACGCTCTCGCTGTTCGACCTGTTCTCCTGGCTGCCCGGATGGCTGCATGCGGTCTCCCTGGTCCTTTTCATTGTGGCCCTGGTGGCCGTGTTGTGGGTCAATTTGCAGCGGGTTCACTACCCCGGCTACGAGGAGTCGAGGCGGCGGCTGGAACAGGTCAATACGCTGCCTCACAGGCCGCTCGAAACGCTGGACGATCACGTCGCGGGTGGCGCCGAGGCCGATCCGGTAACGCGTGCCATGTGGCGGCGGCACCAGGAACAACTGCGGCGCAGTCTCGGCAAGTTGAACGTCGGACGGCCGAAACCGAATATTCTGGCGCTGGACAGCTTCTCGCTACGCTTTGCGGTCGGCCTGGCGTTACTGCTGTCCGTGGTCGAGGCTGGAGAATACTGGCAGGACCGGCTGGTGCGGGCCGTGATGCCGACGATCAGCGCTGGGCCGGCACGCGATGCGACGCTGGATGCATGGGTTTCGCCACCCGACTATACCGGCCGCCCGCCGATTTATCTCGCCGGCCCCGGCAACGGTGGGCAACAAGCACCATCCGGCAGCATTGAAGTGCCGGAAGGCAGCATTCTCGTCGCGCAGGTGGGCAATTCGGGCGAGATGCCGCGAATCGTTGCCCCAACCGCGGTGGCAGAGGGCGGAGCCTTCGACGTGACGGCGGAGGACAGCTACCGGGCCCGTTATGAGATGACCGCGACCGGGCGATTCGCGGTAGAGGCCGATGGGCTTGAATTGGGTGCCTGGGATGTCGTGGTTATCCCCGACGCGAAGCCAACGGTCGCCTTCCTGCAGCAGCCCGGGCAAACACCGCTGGCGGCCTTGCGGATCGATTTCGAGGCTCATGACGATTTCGGCCTGGCCGGCGTGACCGCAAACATTCACCGGGCGGGCGCATCGCCAGGCGACGAGACCATTTCCTTCGATCTTCCGCTGGCCGGACTAAATCGGAAAAAATCGGCCGGCGCCGGGTATCGGGATTTGACGCCACACCCCTGGGCGGGGCTGGAGGTTCAGATTCAATTGACCGCGCGTGACGGCCGCGGGCAACAAGGGATGAGCGGCGCAATATCGGTGACCCTGCCGGAACGGACCTTCAACCATCCAGTAGCGCGCGCCGTTATCGGGGAACGCAAAAGACTAACCGCCGACCCCGGCGGCGCCGGCGATACGGTAAGCGTGGAGTTGATGCGCCTGGCGCGGGACGCTCAAGCCTATGACGAAGACTATGTGGTGTTCATGGCTCTGATGGCGGCGAGTCGGCGGCTGGAAAACAGCGGGGCCGTGGATTCGCTGAAATCTATTCAAAAACTGTTGTGGGATACCGCGCTGCGGATCGAGGACGGCAAGCTTTCGCTGGCCGCGCGCGAACTGCGCCGGCTGCAGCAGGAACTGATGAAAGCGTTGGCCGAGGGTGCTTCGGACGAGGAGCTGGAGCGCCTGATGAACGAATTGCAGGCCGCGCTGGACGAACTGCTTGATGCCATGGCCAAAATGCAGCCGCAAGACCTTGAAAATATGCCGATGATGGACCCTGGCGCCATGACGATGGACCGACAGGAGCTTCAGAAACTGTTCGACCGCATGCGCGAATTAATGCGCAACGGGGCCAAGGATGCGGCGCGTCAGATGCTCTCGGAGCTTCAGAACATGATGGAAAACCTGCAGACGGGTCAGACGCAGCAAATTCCGAAAGAATTCCGCGAAGGCATGGAGCAATTGAACCTGCTGCAGGAACTGATGCAAGCGCAGCAGGAACTTCTGGACCGCACCTATCAGGAAGCCATGCGGCGCGGCCAGCAGAACCAGCAAAACCAACAGCAGGGCAAGCTGTCGGCGGATACGGCGCTGCAGGAAGCCCTGCGCCACCAGCTTGGCGAGATCATGCGGCAGCTTGGCGAACTAACGGGCGATATCCCCCGGCCCTTCGGGCGTGCCGAGGGCGCGATGCGGCGCTCGACCAAGGAATTGAAGCGTAACCGGCCCGGCGCGTCTGTTCCGGCGCAGACCGAGGCCCTGGATCAATTGCGCGAGGGCGCGCGCGCGGCGACCGAGCAGCTGATGAAGAAATTCGGCGGCGCAATGGCCGCGACCGGGCAGGGTCAGCCGGGAGGCCGGCAATCGGGGCAGCAGGACCCCTTCGGCCGGCGAACTCGGGGCGGGCAGGGCGCGGCCCAGGCCGATGTTGAAATTCCCAGCGAAAGCGACGTGCAAAAATCTCGCCGAATTCTGGAAGAACTGCGCCGGCGCGCCGGCGAACGCCAGCGCCCGCCGGTAGAGCGCGATTACATCGACAGACTTTTGAAACCTTACTGATACCTGGTGGAGACTCATTTGACGGGTCTTTATCAGCGAGCCTTGCTATGAGACACCGTCTGGCCGGCAACGCCAACCTGCGACCCGGAATACTCTATTGCGCCGGTTGCGGTGGCGGCTCACCGCCAACAATATGGCCGCCTTTTTCCGGCTCGGCGGGCACGGGCATTGCGTCAACCTCGCCGACGTCAGCGGGTTGCTGGCTTGCCTGATTGATCTTCTTCAGGACATCGGGCTGCCACACGTAATACGCCGCCGCCAAAACCCCTGAAACGATAAGCAGAATAAAAAGGACCTTGGTCCGAAACCCGCCACCCGGTTTTTTCTGTCGCGCGGCGGCCAATTTGGCGCGCTGCTCGTCGGTTAACCCGTCAGGGCTGGGTTTTTCTTTTTCCGGCGTCCCTTCACCATCCGATTCGTCGGTGGTTTTCGGCTCGTCCAAGCCGCCGGAGCGATCTTCGCGATCGTTTTCATCACGAGCGGAAAGCACGGGTTCGACCCGTTCCGCAGGTTGTTCACCGGGTGTCACATGCCAGACATGGCCACATTTTGAACACCGGACCTTCGTACCATCGGAAGCGAGCCGGGTCTCATCGACCTTGAACATGGTCTGGCAGGATGAGCAGGATATAATCATGCCGGGTTCTGTTTCATCTGTTAAAGCGTTGCCTTGTTTTTATCATTTCATTGTAATCAGGCAATGCATTAAAATAGGTATAAGTTGTCACCACAATTATGGCAAGAACCGCGCTTTACGGGGGGCTGGTTTCCATGCGATGTTACTTAGAGAATCGGGTCCCCGCAGAGACGGATATAGCGTCGAATTTTGACTGATAATCAATCCTTTAGCAACAGCGTTCGTTTCGAGAATGTTGGCATGCGTTACGGCACTGGCCCTGAAGTGCTGCGCGAGGTCACATTTACCCTTAAACCGGGCTCGTTTCATTTTCTGACCGGGCGCAGCGGCGCGGGGAAATCGTCGCTGCTCAAGCTTATGTATCTCGCCCACAGGCCTAGCCGTGGCCTGGTGACGCTTTTCGACGAGGATATCGCCACATTGGCGCGCAACCGGCTGCCCTTCGTGCGGCGCAGGGTCGGCGTTGTCTTCCAGGAATTTCGCCTGCTTAATCATCTGTCGGCCTTCGACAATGTCGCGCTGCCGCTACGCGTTGCGGGCGTCAAGGAGAGCACGATCCGCAAGCATGTCGACGAATTGCTGTCCTGGACCGGGCTGGGCGACCATATGGACGCCAGGCCACCGACCCTGTCGGGCGGGCAGCAGCAGCGTGTCGCCATCGCCCGCTCGCTGATCTCCCGGCCTGATCTGCTGCTGGCGGACGAACCGACAGGTAACGTGGACGACGCCCTGGGCGTCCGTCTGTTGTATCTGTTCGAGGAATTGAACCGGATGGGCACCACCGTGGTCATCGCAACCCACAGCGAAGCCATGGTGTCCCGGTTCAAGAAGCCGATCCTTCATTTGGAGGATGGCGTGCTGATTCACCATGACCGGGTCGAGGCCGGCGGCGGCGGCACGGCCGATCCGCGGGATCCACGAAAACCGTTTGGCCGCGGCAAGAAACAATGATCGGCAGCCGGTCAGATCTGCCTTTGTCACGCGACCCTTCCGTGCGATTGGTACCGTGGATCATCGGACTGATGACCTATCTTGCCTGCCTGATGCTTGCCGGGTCGCTGTTGTTGTCGGAACTGCTGGGCCAGTGGACCAGCGGGTTGAGCGGCACTGTCACGGTGCAGGTGCTGCCGCGCGAGCGGGAGCCGGCCAGGATTTTGGATGAGCGTGTTGGCAAACTGGTCCGGATACTGGAACGAACAGACGGAATAGCCGGGGCGAGGGCCATTCCCCTTGAAGAGATTGCCGAACTGCTGGAACCATGGCTGGGCGGCGCAACGGCGCTGGAAGCCCTGCCCATCCCACGGTTGATTGATGTGCGGCTGGACATGGTCGACCCGCCGGCCATGGAAGAGTTGCGGACATTGCTGACCAATGCCGACCCCGGCGCGCTGCTGGACGATCACGGCGTCTGGCAGGATCAGTTGGCCAACCTTGTGGGCGCGCTGGAACTAGTCGCCAGCTTCGTTGTGGTGCTGGTAGGCCTGGCAACTGTCGGCATTGTTGTCTTCGCGACGCGAAGCGGGATGGCTGCCCACCAGGACGTTATCGAGGTTCTGCATCTGATCGGCGCCGAGGATGGCTACATTGCGGGCCAGTTTCAGAACCTGGCCCTGTCTCAGGGCTTGCGCGGCGGCATAATAGGAATTGCCTTTGGCGCGGCGACGATCTGGGGCCTGGGTTACGCGGCGGACCATATCGACAGCGCAATCCTGCCCCCGGTCAGGCTTCTGGCCTGGCATTGGGTGGTGTTGGCGTCGCTACCCGCCGCGACCGCGTTGATCGCCAAATCGACAGCGCGGCGAACGGTAATGCAAAGCCTCAAACGGATGGTATAAAGCTCTCGAATATTGCTACAGGAAGCAGGGTTGACGATGCTCAGACGCAGGAAGGAAAAGAGAGCCCGGCTGGTCGCGATAACTTTCGCGTCGATTGCGGTGGTGCTCGCGGTCTGGGTTTGGGGCCTGATACTGTTCGTCGATCAAATTCCCGATTCGGTCGAAGACGAAGAACGGCACACCGATGCGATTATCGTGCTGACCGGCGGCACCCTGCGCCTGGAAAAGGGGTTCGAGTTGCTTTCCGCGAAGATGGCTGAAAAGCTTTTGGTCTCTGGCGTCGCCAGGGGCGTCCAGATGGAAGAGGTGCTCGATGCCGCCGGGCTTGCGCTGACCGATCTGGATTGCTGCGTCACCCTGGGATACATGGCCGAAGACACAGGCAGCAACGCAATCGAGAGCGCGGTCTGGATTCGCTCCAACAAAGTCACCTCGATCCGACTGGTCACGTCGGGATACCATATGCCGCGCAGTTTACTGGAATTCCGCGCCACGGTACCCGGCGTCGAGATTGTCCCGCACCCGGTTTTTCCCGAGCATGTGATGGTCAACGAGTGGTGGGCGCGGCCCGGCACGGCAAGCCTTGTTATTACGGAATATAACAAATATCTTCTCGCTGCCACGCGGCACTGGTTGCGTGGCATCGAAGGAGAGTGATTGCATGCTGTTCGTCCGTACCCTGGTCTTCAATGTCCTGTTCCTGCTCACCACCGCGACGTTCAGCATAGCCGCCTCGCCAGGACTGTTGATGCCTTTCAAGACGGTCGTCTGGTTGAAGCAGCTCTGGTTGCGCATCTCGTTAGGGCTGACCAGCCACGTTATCGGGATCGGGTGGGAAGAGCGCGGCCGTGAGAATATTCCGGAAGGACCGGTGGTTTTCGCGGCCAAACATCAGTCCGCATGGGATCCGCTGGGATTAAGTTTCATCCATCCCCATTGCGCCTTCGTGCTAAAACGGGAGCTTATCTGGCTGCCTTTCTGGGGATGGTACCTGTTGCGCATGGGGATGATCCCCATAAATCGCTCCAAGGGCATCGCTTCCCTGAAGAAGATTACCAAGGCCGCGGGCGAAATGGTGGCGAAGGGTCGATCCATCCTGATTTTTCCCCAAGGCACACGAACGCCACCGGGAGCCGAACGCCCCTATTTACCTGGGATCGCCGCCATCTACAAGGGAGCCAACGTCCCGGTAGTTCCGGTTGCTATCAACTCGGGCCTGTTCTGGCCGCGGCGGCTGATGGGCAAACAGCCCGGCATCATCACGGTGGAATATCTGGAACCGATCGAGCCAGGGTTGGACCGAAAAACATTCATAAAGCTGCTTGCCGAACGGACCGAGCCCGCGACGGCGCGTCTGGAGGCCGAAGCGCTGGAGCGATTCCCCTATCTGCCGCGGCCGGTGCCGAAAGCCGCCGCATCGCAAGCCGAGCCCGTGAATACCGACGCCCAGTCCGTTTGACCCTGTTTTCCCGAGGGTTTATGAATCCGGGGTGATTCCCGAGTGATCGAAGGGAGACGCCCGATGCCCACTGCAATACCAAAGCTCACTGATAAAGGCACATTTGATGTGGCTTCGCGACCCGCCGGGTGCGTTGCAGCCCTTGCCCGATGCGGGGACATCGCGCCGCGTACCGCGCCTGCCCGGCGGGCCGCGGCGCCACATCAAATGGGCCTTTATCAATGAGCTTTGGTATGAGCGCCATCGCCCAGCAAATCTGGGACATGAAATACCGGTTCAAGGCGCCGGACGGCTCACCGCTGGATAAAACCATCGAGGATAGCTGGCAGCGGGTCGCCGGCGCGCTGGCGAAGGCCGAGCAGGACCCGGCGGCCTGGGCCCAGCCGTTTCGCGAGGCGCTGGAGGATTTCCGCTTCTTGCCGGCCGGGCGGATTTTGGCCGGAGCCGGCACCGGCCGCGACGTGACGCTGTTTAATTGTTTCGTCATGGGCAAAATCCCGGACGACATGAGCGGCATTTTCGAACATCTGAAGGAAGCCGCGCTGACCCTGCAGCGTGGCGGCGGAATCGGCTATGACTTCTCGACCCTGCGTCCCCGGGGCGCGCTGGTTCATGGCGTCGGCGCCGACGCCTCGGGGCCGCTTAGTTTCATGGACGTCTGGGACGCCATGTGCCGCACAATCATGAGCGCGGGATACCGGCGCGGGGCGATGATGGCCACGCTGCGCTGCGACCATCCCGACATTCGCGAATTCGTGCGCGCCAAGGCAGAACCCGGCCGCCTGCGCATGTTCAATCTGTCGGTTCTGATCACCGACGATTTCATGAAAGCGGTGCGCGAAGATGCAGACTGGCCGCTGATCTTCGACGGCGAGACATTCTCCACCCCACGCGCCCGCGAATTATGGGACGAAATCATGCACGCGACCTACGATTACGCCGAACCAGGCGTGATCTTTATAGATCGTATAAATCACTTTAACAATTTGAACTATATCGAAGAAATATATAGTACAAATCCGTGTATAACCGAGGGTTCCTGGATTCATTCCGCTGATGGGCCACGGCAGGTGCGCGATCTGGTGGGAAAACCGTTCATGGCCCGCATATCCGGCGAGAACTGGCCATCGGCGGCTGAAGGTTTTTTCACCACAGGTGAAAAGAAGGTGCTCCGGCTGACCACGGAGGAGGGCCATAAGTTGAGGCTTACACCCGACCATCCGGTCGCCACGGTCGTTCATTCGACCCGCTACAAAACAAAGTGGGATTGGCGCCCCGCCGGCGAATTGCGGCCGGGGGATCGCATTATGCTGAACGATCACGGCGCCAAAACGGACTGGCCGGGCCCCTGGAACCTGGATGAGGGATATTTGATTGGCCTGTTGCTCGGGGACGGAACCATTAAGACCGACAAGACGGTCCTGAGCGTCTGGCCCGGTCGCATGACGGCCTGCGGAACCTGGGAACGCCCGGGCGTGACCGCAATGATGGAGCGTGTGCAAACGGCCGCCCTTCGTTTCCCCCACCGGTCGGATTTCGCCGGCTGGATGGAAGTTCCGGGACGCGGGGAATATCGCATGGCCTTCGCCGCCCTGAAGGCATTTGCGGAAGGCATGGGTCTGGCCCCCGGCGCCAAGGCCGTTACGCCTGATATGGAGAAGGCGTCATCGGATTTTCAGCGGGGTCTGCTGCAAGGCCTTTTCGACGCCGACGGCAGCATCCAGGGCACGCAGACAAAAGGGGTCAGCGTCAGGCTTGCGCAAAGCAATCTCGAACTGCTCGAGGCCGTCCAGCGAATTCTGCTGCGGCTTGGCATGACCAGTAAGATTTACCGGGAACGGCGCATAGCGGGGCCACGGCAATTACCCGACGGCAAGGGCGGCTACGCGACATATCAATGCGCGGCCGACCACGAACTGGTGATTTCCGGCGCAAATCTGCGGACCTTCTCGGAGCGCATCGGCTTCACCGACAGCGAAAAAGCGGTACGACTTGCGACCCTGCTGGCGGGCTATCGCCGCAAACTGAACCGCGCCCGCTTCGACGCGGTCGTTGAAAGCGTCTCGGAAGACGGCATGGCCCCCGTCTTCGACGTACGAATTCCCGGCATCAACGCCTTCGACGCCAACGGATTACTGGTTCACAATTGCGGAGAGCAGCCCTTGCCCCCCTACGGCGCCTGCCTGCTGGGGTCGATCAATCTGGCGCGGCTGGTGAGCGCGCCCTTTACGAAAAAGGCGCGGCTGGATGTGGAGGCGATGGAGCGGTTGATCCCGACCGCGCTGCGCATGTTGGACAATGCCATCGA
>JADFVY010000551.1 GCA_015222795.1 Pseudomonadota bacterium
GGTCTCGGCGAACTACCCGTTTGAGGGCGGCGACGCCTTCGGCTACATTTCGATCGAGGATATCCCCGGCTTCGATCCGGCCCGCGATTTCCCCTGGGTCCGGGCGCTGCGCGGCGGGGCGCGGTTGTTCAAGGTGATGTGGGCCAACGTCGAGACCCGGCCCGGTATCGAGGTACGGCTCGGCCATGCCGCCGAGAGATTAATCGTCGAGGACGGTCGCGTTATTGGCCTCAATTACCGCGATCCCTCGGGCGACAGCCACGAAGCCCGTGCGAATGGCGTGGTGTTGGCGACCGGCGGGTTCGAGGCCGCCGACGACATGAAAACCCGGTTCTGGCAGGAAAAGCCGGTGCTCTCCGGCGCCTATGGCGGCAACACCGGCGACGGCATCCGCATGGCCCAGGCCGTGGGCGCCGACCTTTGGCATATGTGGCACTATCACGGCACCTATGGCTTCCGGCATTCCGACCCGGTGGCCTATCCCTATGGCATCCGCCTGCACCGCCTGCCCGATTGGGTGCCGGCGCCGGGTGGCGGGGAGGGGCAGGGAGAAGGAGAAGTGCAATCCTTCTTCGCCGGTTATGTGGACCAGCGCATGCCCTGGGTTCTGTTGGACAAGGCCGGCCGCCGTTTCATGAACGAGTATCCGCCCTACCTGCAGGACACCGGCCACCGGCCGATGGCCACCTATGACCCGGCGACGCAGTGCTATCCGGCGATTCCGGCCTGGCTGATCGTGGATGAGGATGGCCGCGATTTCGCGCCGCTGGGCTTCCCGACCAAGAACGACCCCGATCGCGATTTCGCCTGGAGCGCGGACAATATGGCCGAGGTCGAGTTGGGCATCCTGCAACGCGCGAACAGCGTGGGGGAAATGGCCGATGCGATGGGCCTGGATGCGGCGGAAGTTCGCGACAGCCTCGACCGCTGGAACGCCGCATGCGCCGCCGGGGCCGACCCGGACCACGGCCGCCAGCGCGCCACCATGATGCCGATCGAAAAGCCGCCCTTCCTGTTCGGCCAGGTCTGGCCCATCGTCGCCAATACCCAGGGCGGCCCGGTGCACGATATAAGCCAGCGCGTCCTCAACCCCTTCGGCGAGCCGATCCCCGGCCTCTATGCCGCGGGGGAGTTGGGCAGCGTCTTCGGTCATCTCTACATGTCCGGCGGCAACCTCGCCGAATGCTTCATCGGCGGCCGCATCGCGGGGCGCGAGGCGGCTGGTCTTGGACTCGATCCGGCCCTATGATCTGGCCGGCAACGTAAGAGAGGAACCCGCGCCAATGAAGCTCTATGATTTTCCGCCGTCTCCCAGCCCGCGCCGCGCGCGCATTTTCGCCGCCGAGAAGGGTATCGAGCTTGAGGCGGTGAACGTGAATATTCGCGAAATGGAGCAGTTTGAGGATTCCTTCCGCAAGATCAGCCCCAACTGCACCGTGCCGGTGCTGGAACTGGACGACGGCACCGTGCTGACAGACAGCATTGCGATCTGGCGTTATTTCGAGGAAATCCAGCCGGAACCGCCGCTGTTGGGCAGAACTCCGCTGGAAAAGGCGATTGTGGAACAGTGGTTGCGCCGGATCGAGCTGGACGGGTATCAGGCCTGCGTCGAGGCGGTCCGAAACGGGCTTGAGCGTTTCAAGGACAGGGCCGTGCCCAGCACCGTGCCCTTCGCGCAGATTCCGGAATTGGCGGAGCGGGGCCTGAAGCGCATCGCCTTGTTTTTCGAGGTCCTGGACGAGCGCCTGCGCGAGAGTGAATACGTCGCCGGCCCCGATTTCACCGCCGCCGACATCCACGCCATGATAACCGTCGACTTCGCCATCAACGGGCTGCAGCAATCGCCGCCTGAAAATCTCACCGCGTTGAAAGCCTGGCACGAGAAAGTTTCGGCCCGGCCCAGCGCGAAGGCATGATAACGGCAATCAGCCAACACTGATCCACGTCAATGAAATATCTCCGGGGCCGCGTATAATGCAGCCATGATCTCTCCTGGCATGGGCAGGGTTGCCATGCTCCGGCGCCTAAAGCGGCGAATGACGAGGAGACGTTTCATGGAAAGACGGAAGTTGATAGGGCTGCTTGGCGGCGTCTGCATGGCTGCCATCACACCTGGACTGGCCGGATGTTACGGTCCCGCGCCCTACGGACCGCCTTACCCACCGCAATATTACGACTACTATTACTACCCGCATGTAGACGTGTATTTTCAGATTTATACGGGCTGGTACTACTACCACTCTGGAGGCGTATGGTCGCGTGCTCGGCACCTTCCGCCACATATTCGCCTGGATCACCGGTATCGCCGGCCGATCGTTATCAGGGACGACCCTCCGCACCGGCAGCATCCGCGGCATCGCAAAGCCTATCCATCGCCGCGTGACTGGCGTCCGGAACCTCAGCGGGACCGCAGGGAGCGCGACCACAACCGTGGCCAGCATGAAGAATATCTGAGGCGCTGGAAGAAGAAATAAGCGGAGCTTCCATAGATTCTACTCGATCAGGATCTGGTGGGCGAAGTCCTTGCCGTTGCTGATGGTCACCTGACTGAAACCCAGCATCTTGCACAGGTCGAGGAAGGTAAAAATTTCCTCCACCTGATATTCCTGGAAGATCGGCGTGGCGCGGGCGGTGGCTGTCATCATCGCCAGCACCGCGCGGGCGCGGTAGATCGTGTCCAGGCGCCCGTCCACCAGCCCGACGATGATCAGCTTCTCCGCTTCCTCGCCCTTGGCGAATATCGCCAGAACCGGCGAATACGGTCGATCTCGCTGCTTTAGCGTCACGCCGGTGACGAAGGCGATGCGCTGGGCGCGGTCGGCGCCGGCAAGCGTTTTGGCCCGCGCCTTGTAGGTCTCGGTCGTGGCCGGGTCGGGATAATAATAGCCCGCATGCCGGTCATCGGCTAAAGCCGCGACCGCGGTCAGTACATAAATCGCGGCGGATACCCCCGCCAGTCGCCTTGATATCCTCATTTTTCGATCCTCTCCAATAATTGCCGCCGCGTTCATCTCTCGTTCAAGTTCAACTGGTAATATCCGCCGCATTGATTGTGTGGTGGCAGCATACCGATTGTTAATGTTTCTGCACCACACTTGTCCAATTACAGGATTTTTGGGGCGGAGGTCCGCCATGGCGGCCGTAAAAACTCCGCCGGAGGCACATTGGAGGTTTGATCATGGAACGACGGAAAATTATTCGATTGATGAGCAGCGCCGCGGCGATCGCGCTTATGCCGGCATTGGCGGGCTGTATCGTTGAACGCCGGGTTTATCAACCCGCGCCGGCCCCGCGGCCGGTGTACAGGGCGCCGGAATA
>JADFVY010000010.1 GCA_015222795.1 Pseudomonadota bacterium
GCTTGAAGAGGCGCGCGAACGGACGGGCCGTTTCCAACGGCGGCTGGCCGACGAGGGGATTGATGTCGCCATCCTGACCGACGAGGCCTCGATCGCCTATCTGGGCGGATTCTGGGGCTACCTGTCGGTGGAGTTCGGGCGGCCGACCTTCCTGATTGTCCGGCCCGACGCGGACCCGGTCGTCGTCACCCCGTTGATGGAAAGCGAAATGGTCGGCGCCATGACCTGGGTCGAGCGCATTGAAACCTGGGAGGATTCCGGTCCTAACCGCTGGGAATCGGTGTTGGGCCGCGTGCTGGGCGAGGCGCCCGGCCGGGTTGCCGCCGAGACCGGCCTGCTGCCGGCGATAGTGCGCAACTGGATCGACGAACGTTTGCCCGGCCACGAAATCATGAACGTTGCCCCGGTGCTGGGCGCCATGCGGATGATCAAGTCGCCAGAGGAAATCGAGGTCATGCGCCAGGCCGGCCAGGTCGCGGGCGCCATGATGAAGGCGGCACACGGCGCGCTGGACGAGGGCGTGCCGGAATTCGAGGCGGCGCTGGCGGTGATCGACGCCGGCACGCGCAAGGCCGCCGGGTTCCTGACGGCGCGCGGCTGGGAGGCCTTCGTCTCGCCGATGATCCATAACCTGCAAATCATGCAGTCGGGCCGCGATACCTCGATGGTGCATCGCCGGGCCAGCGTGAAGAAGCTGGAGCGCGGCGACCCGGTCTATTTCTGTTTCTGCAACATGGCGCAGTTCAAGCTCTACAAGCTGGGCTTCGACCGCATGTTTTTTGTGCGCGATATCGCGCAAGAGGCCGCGCGGGTGCAGCAGGCCGCCATTGACGCGCAACAGGCCGCCATCGCCGCCATCCGCCCGGGCGTGACCGCCGAGAGCGTGGCGGCGGCGGCCAACGAGATCTACAGCGCGCGCGGCTACGAGACCGGCTACCGCACCGGGCGCTCGATCGGTGTGTCCTACCTGGAGGCGCCGGAATTGAAGACAGGCGACAAGACCATATTGCAGCCCGGCATGACCTTCGCCGTGGATGGCGGCATCAGCATCGATGGCGAACTCGGCGGGCGCATCGGCGATTCCATCGTGGTGACGGAAACGGGCTGCGATTACCTGACCGATTATCCCCGCGAAATACTGATGGCGGGGGGCTAATACCAATGCGCGCCGCGGTATTCCAGAGTCCGTCCGGCGCGCTGGCCTTCGCCGACCGGCTGGCTCGGCTCGGCTTGGCGATGGCGGAGGCCGCGGCGGACGGGGCCGGGCTGCTGGTTTGCCCGGAACTCTATATGAGCGGCTACAATATCGGCGATTCCATACCGGAGCGCGCCGAAACGTCGGACGGCCCCTTCGCACAGGCGGTGGCCGGGTTGGCCAGACAGCATCATATAGCCGTGGTCTATGGATTTCCTGAAAACCATAGACAAAACATATATAACGCCGCGATCTGTATATCGGGCGAAGGCGAGACCCTGGCCGTTCACCGCAAGCGCGTCCTGCCGCCGGGCATGGAGTCGCATTATTTCACCATCGGCACGGGGGAAACGCTGTTCGAACTCGGTGGGCTGACCGTTGCGCTGGTCATCTGCTACGAAGCCGAATTTCCCGAGGCCGTGCGCAACACGGTGCTGGCCGGCGCGGAACTGGTGGTGGCGCCGACGGCGCTGGGCGAGGCCTGGCCCCATGTCGCCCACAAGGTGATCCCGACCCGCGCCTTCGAAAACGGCGTCGGCCTGGTCTATGCCAATCATGCGGGCGAGGAGGCGGGATTGAATTACCTGGGCGCCAGTTGCATCGTCGGCCCCGACGGCCACGATCTGGCCCGCGCCGGCGCCGGCGAGGAACTGATCGCCGCCGATATTACGCGCGAGGCGGTGGCCGCCGCCCGCGAGCGCCTGCCCTTTCTGCGCGACCGCGCGGCGTTCCTTGGGAAAGGAGAGGGAAAGGGATGACCGGCAAACCTGAATTCATGCAGCTCTGGCCGACGCGGATCATGCGCCACGGGCTGCCGGGGGCCGGGGAGGCGAACCCGCATCTGGCAGAACATGTCTTGACGCTGGATGCGGCGCGGGCCGATATGACGACGGATTATCTTGCCGGCAATCTGTTCGACGACAAGCATCCGGCGCTGGCCTGGCTGAAGGAATGCGCCGACCGGGCGATCCTGGATTACGCCCGCGCGGCCGGCATCGATTACGATCTGGAATGGCGCGTGCAGGCCTGGGCCAACGTCAACCGTTTCGGCGATTACCACAATCTGCATAATCACCCCCATAGCTGGCTCAGCGGCACTTATTATGTGCAGGTGCCGGACAAGCCGAAGAAAATGCCCGGCCGCTCGGACCTCAATCCCGGCTCGATCAGCTTCTACGACCCGCGCCCGCAGGCCAACATGACGGCCATCCGCAACGACCCGCAGGTCGATCCCGAATACCGCATCCTGCCGAAACCGGGCGAGATTTTGCTATGGCCCGCCTTCCTGCACCATCTGGTGCACCCCAACCTGTCGGAAGACGCGCGGATATCGATCTCGTTCAATGTCGTGCTGAAGTGGAAGGACGCGTATTTGCCGTGACGGGGTGGGGGGACGGCGCCAGTTGGCGCGACCTCGTCCTTCGAGACGGCGCTGCGCGCCTCCTCAGGATGAGGCTCCAACACTTGTGCCCTCATCCTCAAGGCAAGCTCCAGTGCTTGATTCCTCATCCTGAGGAGGGCCTTCAGGCCCGTCTCGAAGGACGAGGTCGCGCCGCCGTTTAGCCCACTTACCCCCAAAGCGTGGCCGGCGGCGGCGCCATGATGCTGCCGTTGAAGACGATGCCCGGTTCGCGGTCGCGGGACAGCAGCAGGGGGCCGTCCAGATCGACGAAGCGTTCCGCCAGGCTGCCGATCAGCATCGCCGGGGCCATGGCCAGCGAGGTGCCGACCATGCAGCCGACCATCAGGCCCAGCCCCATGGCGGCGGCCTCCTCGGCCAGCAGCAGCGCCTCGGTCAGGCCGCCGGTCTTGTCCAGCTTGATGTTGATAAAGTCGTAATGCCCCGCGACATCGGCCAGCGTCGCCC
>JADFVY010000552.1 GCA_015222795.1 Pseudomonadota bacterium
GCGGCGAAACTGGCGCTGAGCGTTCTTTGGCGCAAGTATGACGCTGTTGCGCCTGAGCAGGACCGCAAGAGCGCCTGAGGGCCAATAAAAGTGCGGGACTGAACGCCCCGCACTTTATATCCGTTAGATTCACTCCACTAGCCCCAGGTTACTTTAACGACGCTAGCACCATGATCATTTGGCGGCCCTCCATGGCCGGCTCCTGTTCGACCTTGGTTTCGTCGACGGTGTCTTCGCGCACGCGGATCAACAACCGCATGCCAAGTTCCTGATGCGCCATCTCGCGCCCGCGGAAGCGGATTGTCACCTTGACCTTGTCGCCTTCGCCGATGAACTTACGGATCGCCCTCATCTTCACGTCATAATCATGCGTGTCGATATTGGGGCGCATCTTGATCTCCTTGATCTCGATGACCTTCTGCTTCTTGCGGGCTTCACTCTTCTTTTTTTGTTCCTGAAACCTGAGCTTTCCGTAATCGAGTATCTTGCAGACGGGCGGATCGGCGTTGGGAGAGACCTCCACGAGATCCAATCCGGCCAGATTGGCGCGCTCGAGAGCATCCGCAAGAGGGACGACGCCCATCATTTCGCCGTCCGCATCGACAAGACGAACGGAGGGGACGGTGATCAATTCATTGGTGCGGGGGCCTTCACGGACTGGCGGCCCTGCATGACGTGGTGGTCTGGCTATAGAAACCTCCTCAGCTTCTTTTCCAAAAAAAATTTTCGTGTCGTCGCCGCGGGATTATCATGCGTCCGGTGGCTGCGATTCTTCCCTAAGTGTATTTAATGCATCGCTGAGCGCAAGAATTTCCTGCTCCTTGCCCCCAAGACGGCGGATTGCAACGGTTCCAGCTTCTTCCTCGCGCGCACCCACGACCAGCATTACCGGTACTTTAGCATGGCTGTGCTCGCGAACCTTAAAATTGATCTTTTCCGGCCTTGTGTCGATCTCGGCCCTTATCCCCGCCTCGACCAGTGCCCGGTGAACCTTGACCGCATAATCGTCGGCATCGTTGGTGATGGTGGTGACCACGACCTGCACCGGCGCCAGCCATAGCGGGAAGCGCCCCGCATAATGCTCTATCAGCACACCGATAAACCGCTCGAATGACCCCAAAATCGCACGATGCAGCATCACCGGCCGATGCTTGACTCCGTCCGCGCCAACATAGGATGCGTCAAGGCGCTCGGGCAGCACGAAATCGACCTGCAGCGTGCCGCATTGCCAGTCGCGTCCAATGGTATCTTTTAGCACGAATTCCAGCTTTGGACCGTAAAAGGCGCCCTCGCCGGGATTCAGCGTGTAATCCAGTCCCGCCGCCTTTGTGGCCTCCAGCAGCGCCGATTCCGCCTTGTCCCAGGTCGCATCCTCGCCGGCCCGCACATCCGGCCGGTCGGAGAATTTGACCACGACATCGGTAAAGCCGAAATCGCGGTAAATCGATAAAAGAAGCTCGCAGAACGCCTCGGTCTCCGAGGTGATCTGGTCCTCGGTGCAGAAAATATGTGCGTCGTCCTGGGTGAAGGCGCGCACCCGCATCAGTCCGTGTAGCGCGCCGGACGGCTCATAGCGGTGGCAAGATCCGAACTCGGCCATGCGCAATGGCAAATCCCGATAGCTTTTGATGCCTTGGCGGAAAATCTGCACATGGCCCGGACAGTTCATCGGTTTTAGCGCCAGCATGCGGCTGCTGACGCCGCCCTCGCCGGCATCCGATTCGTCCACTTCCGCGACGAACATGCTTTCGCGGAACTTTTCCCAATGCCCTGATTTTTCCCAAAGCGACCGATCGACCAGTTGCGGCGTCTTCACCTCGATATAATCGGTCGCCTCCAGCCGCCGGCGCATATAGGTCTCGCAGGCGCGGTACAGGATCCAGCCCTTATGGTGCCAGAAAATGCTGCCAGCGGCCTCTTCCTGAATATGAAACAGGTCCATTTCGCGCCCAAGCCGGCGATGGTCGCGTTTTTCGGCTTCTTCCAGGCGGTGCAGATAGGCCTTTAGTTCCTTGTCAGTGCGCCAGGCGGTGCCATAGATGCGCTGCAGCTGGGTATTGCGCGCATCGCCGCGCCAATAGGCGCCGGACAATTTCATCAGCTTGAAGGACTTGCCCAGCTTTCCCGTGGACGGCAAATGCGGTCCCAGACACAGGTCCAGCCATTCGCCCTGGCGGTAGATCGAAATATCCGCGTCACGGGGCAGCGTCTCGATATGTTCCGCCTTGAAGTTTTCGCCCTTGTCCTTGAAGAAACGGATCGCCTCGTCGCGGTCCCATATCTCACGGGTGATGGCCTCGTCCCGGCCGACGATTTCCTGCATGCGCTTTTCGATCGCCACCAGGTCTTCGGGCGTAAAGGGTTCCTCGCGATAAAAATCGTAATAAAACCCATCCTCGATGGACGGGCCGAAGGTCACCTGTACGCCGGGATAAAGTTCCTGTACGGCTTCGGCCATGACATGGGCGGCGTCGTGCCGCAGCAGCTCCAACGCTTCCTCGCTGTCACGGGTGATAATGGCGACCGCGGCGTCGCTGTCGATCACATGGGCCAGGTCTTTCTCCGCGCCGTCAACGACAAGCGCGAGCGCGGCCTTGGCGAGGCCCGGCCCGATGGAGGCGGCGATCTCGGCGCCGCTAACCGGCTTGTCGAATTCGCGGACGCTGCCGTCCGGAAGCGTGATGGCTAACATGATTTTTGCAATAACAGAGGTCGATTCAGTTCAGTCTATACGGCCAAGGCCCATTCAAGCGCCTTCATCTAGCGCAAGCGCAAGGCCGCCGCAACCTCGCTGACCTGCAGGTTGGCTAAATTCTCCTCGCGGAGCATCACGACATAACGTCCACGAGGTGCGTTGCGGTCCGGATCGGAGGCCGCCGATAACATGATGGCTGTGGGGCAGCCGACAGCCGCCAGTAGATGGACAATGCCGCTGTCGTTGCCTAGTCCGGCGGCGGCATGGGTGGCGAGAACCGTCACATCGAACAGTGTTGTCTTGCCGGTCAGGTCCATGGCCTCGGGCGAGGCCGCGGCGATAATCTGGTTGGCCGCCGCGTCCGCCGGTTCACCGATTATAACGGGCCGGCGGCCCTCGATAGCCAGCCGCCGCGCCAGTTCGGCGAACCGTTCGACAGGCCATCCCTTTCCTTCGCGCGCCAGGGTTCCGCCCGGCGCGATCAGCACATAGCCGTCCTGAAGTCCGTAGCGCCCGCCATATCCCGTGGTCAGCCAGGACAAATCGGGAGTAGGCATCTCGGTGATGCCCGCGTCCGCCAGTTGGTGGACCAGCTGCTCGACGTAATGTTCCGGGATGTTCCGCGAGGCCCGTAAAAAGGGCAGGACGCCTCTGCTGCTGTACGACCACTCGGCCTTGTTGCCCCAGAAGTCCCGCATCCAGAATCGATACCGGCCGCTACGCTGCGTGTTGTCCAGATCGTAGACGCGGTCCAGCGGCGTACGGCGCAGGCGATGGATCAGTTTGACCAACTTGCCAAAACGGCCCATGGCCGGCGCGCCGTCTTCCCAGACCTCATCGAACCAGCCGCTCTTACGCGCCATCTCTCCGAATCGCTTGGTGGTCATCAGGACGATATGGGCATCGGCATGATGACGCCGGATCGCATTAAATGCGCCGAACGCCAGGACGAAGTCGCTGAAATCGCCCAGTTTTACAACAAGCACCCGCCGGACCGGCTCCCGCGTCATCGCGATCCATCCAGCAGCTCGCGGTATACCGCAATGGTGGCGTCGCACATTTTGGCCGTACTGAAATTTTCCCGGACCCGTGCAATCGCGGCTTGCGCCAACCGTTCGCGGGCCCCGGTGTCCAGATCCAGCGCCTTTTCCAGCGCCCGTGCAAGCGCCTGTGGGTCGCTTGGTGGCACCAGCCAGCCGGTTACCTCCGGCAGCAGGATTTCGGGCGCCGCCCCGTGATTGGGCGCGATCACCGGTTTGCCGATTGCCTGGGCTTCGGCGACGATCCGGCCGAACGCTTCCGGCTCGGTCGAGGCCGAAATCACCACATCCGACAGCTTGTAGGCGGCCGCCATGTCGCGGCATTCGCCGACGATATGAACAACGCTTTGCAGGCCCAGTTTGTCGATAAGCGCGTCGAGCTCCCGCCGGTATCCGCTGCGGCCCTGATCGTCGCCCACGATCAGGCAACGCATCGGCCGGTCCTTGATCTGGGCCAACGCCTCGAAGAGCACCCTGTGCCCCTTCCAGCGGGTTAGCCGTCCCGGCAGCATCACCACCGGCACACCGTCCGGGATACGCCATTCATTAGCCAGATGGATGACGCGTGCCGCGGTGGTTTTCGCCGGATCGAAAATGTCGATGTTGACGCCGCGATGGATGATACGAATATGGTCGGGATCGACCTTCCGGTAGTTATCCAGGATGTAGCCGCGAATAAATTCGGAAATGGCAATCACCCGGTCGCCGCGGGTCATGACGGAATTGTAGAGCCGCTTGAAGGGCAAGCCAAAGCCATATGGCCCGTGCACTGTGGTGACGAAGGGTGTTCCCGTCCGCCGGGCCGCCGCCAGCGCGCTCCAGGCCGGCGCGCGGCTGCGCGCATGGACCAGGTTGACGCCATGCTCGCTGATGACCTTGGCCAGCCGGCCGATGTTCTTGCGCATGACGAGGGGGTTTTTCGAGTGGACCGGCAATTGGATATGCTTGCCGCCCGCGCGCTCGATGTCGCGGACCATCGGGCCGCCGCTGGAGACTACCAGGGCCGTCCAGCCGGCTTCCGTCAGGGCCGCGGTCATTTCCACGGTGCCGCGCTCCACCCCGCCGCCGCCCAGCGAGGGCAGTACTTGCAGAACCACGGGCATGCGCCCGGTTGACGGACCTGCCGTCATACTGATTGTATCGGAAGCTGTCATAAGCTGAGTCGTTCTCCTAGTGGAGTAAATCTAACGGATGGTACCCATGGGATCGCGTTTCCCGTCTCCCCGGCAGGAGGGTGTGCACGGGCGATGCTTGCGCACCGCCAAGCGCGCCCGCCGCACCGGGGGGCGGGAAACGCGACCCTTCGGGCGGCTTTGCAAGCCCACCGGCCGCGTTGCGCGCCACTTGCGATGCGCCGGCATCGCGGCGCGACACGCGCCTTGCCGGATGAACTTGTAAAACCGTCCCATGGGTACCATCCGTTGGGTGGAGACCACTAGAGGTCTCGGCGACCTCACTTTAAAACCGGACATACCAACTGGATACCGCAATTTCAATGCTGCTTGATACTCCCAAGACACGTATCGCCTTTAACCGAACCGGTGGAAATGGCCCGGAAGCCATGTTTTGCGGCGGTTTTCGGTCGAATATGGCGGGGACAAAGGCGTTGGCGCTTGAGGCGCATTGCGCCGCCACGGGGCGCGCCTTCACGCGGTTCGACTATCGCGGTCATGGCGAGTCGGATGGAAAATTTATCGACGGCACGATCGGTGACTGGTTGGAAGATGCGGTGGCGGTGTTGGATCGAGTAGCGCAAGGACCGGTCGTTCTCGTCGGATCGTCGATGGGCGCATGGATCGCGTTGCTGGCCGCCAGGGCGCGGCCCGACCGCGTGAAGGGCTTGGTACTGGTCGCGCCCGCGGTCGATTTCACCGAGGCCCTGATCTGGGATCGCCTGCCCGCGGCCGCCCGCGCGACCCTGGAACGCGAAGGCGTCTGGCTGCGGGAATCGGATTATGTCGATGAGCCCGACCAGATCACGCTGCGGCTGATCGAAGAGGGCCGAAAACATTTACTGCTCGGCCGGCCCATCGCCTTCGACGGCCCGGTGCGTATCCTGCATGGCATGGAAGACCAGACCGTGCCCTGGCAGTTTGCTACCCGTACGGCCGAGGCACTAACCAGCGAGGATGTGACGGTAACGCTCGTCAAGAATGGCGACCATCGCCTGTCGGACGACGAGAGCCTGTCGCGACTGATGGGCGCGATTGACGAGGCGGCGGCACGAATCGCCCTATAATAGCCCCTTGAGGCCTTCCCGGTAGGTCGGCCATTTCAGCCGGACACCAAGCTCTTCCTTGATTCGCCGATTGGATACCCGCTTGCTCTCGCCATAGAAACTCAGCGCCATCGGCGACAGGCTGTCCTTTACCGCATCGAACTCCAGCAGGGGCGGCGGATCGACGCCAAGCAGTTCGCAGGCGTACGCGACTACCTCATCTGGCGGCGCCGACTCGTCGTCGGCCAGATTGTATGCCGCCCCTGGGTTCGGATGCTCCATCGAGGCCTGCAGCGTCTGGACGATGTCGTCCAGATGGATGCGCCCAAAAACCTGCCCCGGCCGATGAATACGCCGTGCTTGGCCCTGCCGCACGGTCTCCAGTGCATTGCGGTCCGGTCCGTAGATGCCGGCCAGGCGAAAGAGATGGACCGGAATGTCGTGCACCTTCCACAGGTCAAGCCAGGCATCCTCGGCCAAGACCCTGCGCCGGCCGCGCTCCGACGCCGGGATGCGGTCGGAATCTTCATCCACTTCGCCGCCTTGCCTGTCGCCATAGACGCCGGTCGTCGATAGATAGCCGACCCACCTTAGGCCATCCATCGCGGCGATGTCAGCGCCATGCGCCGCAATGACCGGATCGCCGTTCTCGCCGGGCGGAACCGACGACAGCAGATGTGTGGTTCCAGCCAGGGCCCGCGCGAAATTTTCCAACGGCAAGCCCTCGTCGAACGGGGAAACATCCCACCCGAGGCCCGCCATGGCTTGCCGCGCGTCGGCGTCCCGGCTCGTTCCGGCTATACGCCATTCGAAGGATGTCAGGCGGCGGGCCAATGCCTGTGCGGTATAGCCCAATCCGAAGCAAAAGAGTTTGTTTTCCATGGCCTTTTTACGTTTACCGAATGTTCACGAAAACCGTAAATCGTTTGGTTACATCTATCCTTCAGCATTAGCAATAAGGTCCGGTAATCAGGGTTATACGGACCGAAATACAAACGCTACAGGTTATGGACAGTTAAAGGGGAATCATTATGTTGGAAGTAGTCTATCTTGGGCTCGGCATTATTACTCTAATCGTTATGAACATGGTTTATATCGGATGGCGCGGTGACCAGATGCGTAAAGCGGAAACCGAACGAGCCAAGAGGTAAGCCAGCTTCCGGGGGGTGGGAAATCCGGTTTCAGGCGGCCCTGACACAATCCAGTCGCTCCCAAATACGACCGCCGGATAACCGGCCTCCCGGATTACTCCGCCTGATCGTCGGCGGCCTGCTGTTTCTTTGCCGCGCGATGATGCGCCTCGGCGCTTTGCGCCTCGATGAAGATACGCTTTACCTGCGGATGTTCGGCTTTGATCGCCTGCTCCAGCCTGGAGGTGGTGGCCTCTACCTGTTCGGCGGACAGGCCGTCCGCGAAACCCAGGCTAAGGTTGGCCAGAATATCCTCCGGCCCCAGATGCATGGTCAGCACCTCGTTGACTGAATCGACGCCTTCCTGTGCCGAGGCGGCCTTGCGAATGCTCACGATGACTGCCGGGCTGGCGGCCTCGCCGATCAACAACCCCTTGCATTCGTATGCCAGCAGCCCCGCGGTGGAGGCCAGGATCAGGCCGATGACGATGGCGGCCGCGCCGTCCAGGGCCGGCATGTGAAGATACTGGGCCAGCGCAATGCCGATCATCGCCACCACCAGCCCCAGCATGGCGGCCGAATCCTCGAACAGCACGGTGAATTTGGTCGGGTCCTTGCTGTGGCGGATTTCCGCCATCCATCCGCGCTTGCCCTTGCCCTTGCGGAATTCCTTGAAGGCGATCCACCATGAAGCGCCCTCGAAGACAATTGCCATGCTGAGCACGATATAATTTATGAAGGGGTCGCCCAGCTCATGCGGTTCCATGACCCTCTTCACGCCCTCGTAAAAGGAAATGCCGGCGCCCAGTCCAAAGATCAGGATAGCCACGACAAATGCCCAGAAATATTCCTCCATGCCGTATCCGAAGGGGTGCTCCCGGTCGGCGGGGCGTTTCGAACGCTTCAGGCCATACAGCAACAGCCACTGGTTGCCAGTATCGACCAGCGAATGCACCGCCTCGCTGAACATCGCCGACGAACCGGTATAGGTGCTGGCCGCGAATTTGGTTATTGCGATCAGCGAGTTACCGATCAGGGCTGCGTAAATTGCTTTTTTCGATCCGCCAGACGCCATGATATCTTCCTAAAAATCCAGATCCGCATAATGTTTGGGGGGCGGGCAGCCCGGAATGCTGTCGGCCAGCAGCGGCCGAAAAGCGGGCCGCGACTTCACCTTCATATACCACTCCTTGGCGGCCTCATGGTCGTCCCAGGGTACGTCGCCGAGATAATCGACCGCCGACAGATGGGCGGCGGCGGCGATGTCGGCCAGCGAAAAATCGTCGCCCGCCAGCCACTTCCGGCGCTCGATCAGCCAGGTGAGGTAATCCAGATGGTGGTGAATGTTAGTCAATCCCGCGCGGATCGCCGATGAATTCGGCTCGCCCATGCCCAGAAACCGCTTCATGATCTTTTCATTGACCAGGTTTTCGGTGACTTCCTGTCCGAATTTTTCATCGAACCAGCCAACGAGGCGTCGTACTTCGGCGCGCGCGCCCGGATCGGCGCCGATCAGCGACGGTTCGGGGTAGACCTCTTCGATATATTCGGCGATCGCGTTATGACCGGCGATGACTCTGCCGTCGGGCTCGACCAGCACGGGCACCGATCCCGCCGGATTGATCGCCAGGAATTCCGGTCGCCGGTCCCAGACCTTCTCGACTGTCATTTCGAAGTCGAGCGCCTTGGCCGCGAGCTGGAGACGGATCTTGCGGCATTGCGGCGATAGCCAGATATGGAAAAGCGTGCGCATGGGCGGCAGTTATATCCGCAACCGCTGTCCATGCGCTACCGTTAGATTCACTCCACTAGTGGTCTGTATCAGGCAGTCTTGGCCGACTCGCCGGCCGCCGAGACCGGGTGTTCCAGCCGGTTCAGCATCTCTTTCGGCACGACCTGCCAGAAATTCCGCTTTTCGGTGTCCCAGTTCCTCAGGATTCGATCGGCCCAGCGCGACTGGGTTTCCTCGACGTGGCGTTCGATCAGCGCGCGGCACAGCTCGTCCCAGTGTTCCGTTTCGATGCGCTGCCAGATCACTGAGTCCGGATTGACGCGGATTTCAAAATCCTCCGTCGCGTCGTAAACAAAGGCCATGCCGCCGGTCATGCCGGCCCCGAAATTGTCGCCGACCGGCCCCAGGATCACGGCGGTGCCGGCGGTCATGTATTCGCAAGCATTGGAACCGCAGCCCTCGATCACCGTCGCGGCGCCGGAATTGCGCACCGCAAATCGCTCGCCGGCCTGGCCGGCGGCGAACAGGCTGCCCGCCGTCGCGCCATAAAGAACGGTATTTCCGATGATCGTATTTTCGTTGGAAACCAGCGGACTGGACACCATCGGCCGCACCACGATCTCGCCGCCCGACAGGCCCTTGCCGACATAGTCGTTGGCATCGCCGAACACCACCAGCTTCATGCCCTGTACGGTCCAGGCCCCCAGCGACTGGCCGGCCGACCCGCGTAGCCGCATGGTCAGATGGCCGGGATTCAGGCCGGTCATGCCGAACTGGCGCGTGATTTTCGAGCTCATCTTGGTGCCGACCGCGCGGTCGGTATTCTGGATGTTGTAGGTAAGCTGCATCTTTTCGCCCGCATCGAACAGTGGGCCCGCGTCGGCGATCATCTGCGCGTCCAGCGTCTCCGGTACCTCGTTGCGGCCTTCCAGCGAGAAATAGCTGGGATGGCCGCCGGTATCCGACTTCACCAGCAGTGGATTCAAGTCCAGATCGTCCAGATGCTCGGAACCGCGGCTGACCTGGGTCAGCAGGTCGGTGCGGCCGATGATTTCGTTGATCGAGCGGGCGCCCAGCGAGGCCAGGATTTCGCGAACCTCTTCGGCCAGGAAGCTGAACAGGTTCACCACTTTTTCAGGCGTGCCGGTGAATCGCTCGCGCAGTTCGGGTTTCTGCGTGCAAACCCCGACCGGGCATTTGTTGGTATGGCACTGCCGCACCATGATACAGCCCATGGCCACCAGCGAGCCGGTGCCCACGCCAAATTCCTCGGCTCCCAGGATCGCGGCAATCACCACATCCCGGCCGGTCTTGATGCCGCCGTCGGTACGCAGCCGCACCCGGTGGCGCAGGCGGTTCAGCGTCAACACCTGATGCACCTCGGTCAGGCCCATCTCCCATGGCAGGCCGACATATTTGATCGAGGTCTGCGGTGAGGCGCCGGTGCCGCCATTGTGCCCCGAAATCAGGATAATATCCGCATTGGCCTTGGCGACGCCGGCGGCGATCGTGCCGATGCCCGAGCGCGACACGAGCTTGACGCAAACCTTGGCCTCCGGGTTGATCTGCTTCAGGTCGTAAATCAGTTGCGCCAGATCCTCGATCGAATAGATGTCGTGATGCGGTGGTGGCGAGATCAGCATCACGCCCTCGGTCGCATGGCGCAGCCGGGCGATCATCTCGGTCACCTTGAAGCCGGGAAGCTGGCCGCCCTCGCCGGGCTTGGCACCCTGGGCCACCTTGATCTCGATCTCGCGACACATGTTCAGATATTCGGCCGTCACGCCAAACCGGCCCGAGGCCACCTGCTTGATCGCCGAGTTCGGATTGTCGCCATTGGCGTTCGGCTTGTAGCGCGCGGGATCCTCGCCGCCCTCGCCGGAGTCGGACTTGGCGCCGATCCGGTTCATGGCGATATTCAGCGTGCCGTGCGCTTCGGGGCTCAGCGAGCCCAGCGACATGGCCGGGGTCACGAAGCGCTTGCGGATCTCGGTGATCGATTCGACCTCGCCCTCGGCCAGCGGCGTGCCGGTAGGGTGGAAGTCCAGCAGGTCGCGCAGATGGATTGGCGGCAGGGTACGCAACTGATCGCAATATTGCTTGTAGGTGCCGTAGGAATCGCTGGCCACGGCGCGCTGTAGTGTATGGATGGCGTTGCCTTCCCAGCTATGCGGCTCGCCGCCCCGACGATAGCGGTAATATCCACCCACCGGCAGTGCTACCGCGCCTTCCTGGAAGCCGCGCGCATGCTGGGTCGTGACCTTGCGCTGGATACCATGCAGGCCGATGCCGGAAATCCGGCTGGGCAGGCCCGGGAAGAACTCGGCGACCAGCGAGCGGCTCAGCCCCACCGCTTCGAAGTTGTAGCCGCCGCGATAGGAGCTGATGACCGCGATGCCCATCTTGGACATCACCTTCAATAGCCCGTCATCGGTGGCCTTCTTATAGTTTTTCAGCGCCGTATCCAGCGTCATGTCACGGAACAGGCCGCGGCGATGCCGGTCGGCGACCGCCGCCTGCGCCAGCCACGGGTTGACCGTCGTCGCGCCGACGCCCACCAGCACCGCGAAATAATGCACGTCCAGGCATTCCGCGCTGCGCACGTTGATGGACGTAAAGGTACGAAGTTCACGGCGAACCAGATGGGTATGCACGCCGCCGGTCGCCAGGATCATCGGCAGGGGTGCGCGGCCCGGCCCCATGGCCTTGTCGCTGAGAATTACATGAGTGCAGCCGCCGCGCACCGCATCCTCGGCCTCGCCCTGAATGCGGCTCAGCGCATCGGCCATGGCGGACGGGTCAACCATGGGGTCGAAGGTGCAGTCAATCTCGAGGGCGGTCTTGCCCATGTGCTTGCGGATTGCCTCGAACTCGCCGTTCAACAGCACTGGCGAGGGTAGCTGGATGATGTCAAGCTGGCTCTCGTCCTCGTCCAGCACGTTGCCCAGGTTGCCCAGGCGGGTGGCCAGCGTCATGA
>JADFVY010000079.1 GCA_015222795.1 Pseudomonadota bacterium
GCGCAGGTCGGCCGGCCCAACGCCAAGGTGGTTTCCGTCATGGGCGACGGCAGCTTCGGCTTTTCGGTCGGCGAGTTCGAAACAGTCGTGCGCCTGGGCCTGCCGATCACCTTCGTGGTGTTTTCCAACAGCGTCTATGGCTGGATCAAGGCGGGCCAGAAATCCGGCTTCGACGGGCGCTATTTCTCGGTCGATTTCACCCGTACCGACCACGCGGCGGTGGCCGCGGCCTATGGCTTGAAAAGCTGGCGCGTCGAGGAACCGGGCGAGTTGGAGGCCGCACTGAAGGCGGCCATCGCCACGGACGGTCCAACGCTGGTGGATGTGGTTGCGCAGCCGCTGCAGGACGCCGCCGCGCCGGTCAGCGAATGGGTGGCGTAGGAACACAAAATGAAAACGTTGACAATTTATCAACAAAATGACAACGTCTGCATAACGATAAACAGGGTGCCATGATGGACAGGCTTAACATCATCGTTGCCGGTGGCGGAATTACCGGCGTCTCGACGGCCGAATGGCTGCGCCGCGACGGCCATGACGTCACCCTGATCGACCGCATACCTCCCGGCGATTCCGGACAGACTTCATACGGTAACGCGGGTATTCTGGCGCGCTGCGCGGTGGTGCCGGTGCCGGTGCCCGGTGTCTGGAAAAAGGCGCCGAAGATGCTGTTTGACCCGAACGGGCCGCTGTTCCTGCGCTGGTCCTATCTGCCGAAGCTGCTGCCCTGGCTGATCCCGTATCTGCGCAACGGCCGGCGCGACAAGGTGGAGGCGATCGCCGAGGCATTGATGCCGTTGGTCGGCGATACGCTGGAACAGCATCAGGCGCTGGCCAAAGGCACCCCGGCCGAACGCTGGATCAATACTGGCGACTACAGCTACTTCTATCCCGACCGAGCGGCGTTCCAGGACGACGCCTTCGGCTTCGCGCTGCGCAAGGCGCATGGCTTCGAGTGGGAGGAACGCGACCGCGATACGCTGCTGGAGATCGATCCCCATATCGGCCCCGCCTATGGCTTCGCGGCCACCTTCAACGGGTATGGCTGGATCGGCGATCCGGGCCGTTATGTGGCCGATCTGGCGGCCTGGTTCGAGGGGCAGGGCGGCCGGATGCGCCAGGCCGAGATTTCGGAAATCCTGCCGCTGGAAGGCGGACGCGCCGCCGTGATCGCCGACGGCGAA
Organism: Pseudomonadota bacterium; assembly: GCA_015222795.1. Classification (GTDB taxonomy): domain Bacteria; phylum Pseudomonadota; class Alphaproteobacteria; order UBA8366; family JADFVY01; genus JADFVY01. The sequence goes on from JADFVY010000079.1 coordinate 1,185, forward strand.
CGTATCGAGGCGGACCGGGTGGTGATCGCGACCGGCGCCTGGTCGGCCAGGCTGGCGCGCGCGCTGGGCCACGAACCGGCGCTGGAGACGGAACGCGGCTATCACTTGTGGCTGCGCGGCCCCAGCATCCGCCCGCCGCATCCCTATATGCTGGCCGACGCCAAGTTCCTGGCGACACCGATGGAGGCGGGATTGCGCTGCGCCGGGCTGGTGGAATTCGGCGGGCTGGACGCGCCGGCTTCGGACGCCCCGATCGAGCTATTCAAGCGCCAAGTCCGCAAGCTCTATCCCACACTGACCTGGGAGAGCGAAGACACCTGGCTGGGCCACCGGCCCTCCACCATCGACAGCCTGCCGCTGATCGGCCCCTCGCCCAAGGCGCCCGGCGTGGTCTTCGCCTTCGGGGCCCAGCATCTGGGCCTGACCATGGGGCCCAAAACCGGGCGGCTGGTCGCCGACATGATAGGCGGACGAAACCCGAATATTGACATGACCCCATACAAAGTAGGACGCTTCGACAACTAACAAATTTCATCAACCAAAACAGGGATACCCAATCATGAAAAAACTAATCGGATTGTCGGCACTGGCCGGCATGGCATTCGCCTCCAACCTCGCCATGGCGGGGGAGAAATGGGATATGCCCATGGCCTATGCGGATTCCAACTATCACACCCAGAACGGCAAGCTGTTCGCCAAGGCCGTGGGCATTTGCACCGGCGGCGAGTTGGAGATCGTCGTTCATGGCGGTGGTTCGCTGTTCAAGGGCGGCGAGATCAAGCGCGCGGTGCAGACCGGGCAGGCTCCGATCGGCGAACGCCTGCTGTCGGCGCATCAGAACGAAAATCCGATCTTTGGCGTCGATTCGGTACCGTTCCTGGCCTCGTCCTTCGACAACTCGGACAAGCTCTATGCGGCCGCGCGGCCGACCATGGAGAAAATCCTGGCCGACCAGAATATGGTGCTGCTCTATGGCGTGCCCTGGCCGCCGCAGGGGATGTACTTCAAAAAGGAAATCAACAGCGTTGCCGACATGAAGGGCATCAAGTTCCGCGCCTATAACGCGGCGACCGCCCGACTGGCCGAACTGGGTGGCATGCTGCCGGTGCAGATCGAGGCCGCGGAGCTGAGCCAGGCGCTGGCCACCGGCGTCGCCGACGCCTTTATTTCGTCGGGTTCCACCGGCTACGACAAAAAGGTCTGGGAACATCTGACCCATTTCTACGACACCCAGGCCTGGCTGCCGCGCAACTATATCTTCGTCAACAAGGACTCCTGGAACAGCCAGTCCGACCAGGTGAAGAACTGCCTGAAGTCGTCGGCCATGCTGGCCGAGGCCGCGGGCACGACCCGCGCGCGTGAGCTGACCGGATGGTATCTCGCCCAGCTCGCCGCCAACGGCATGACGGTTATACCGCCGGGCGACAATCTGGCGGCCGAACTCGCCAAGATGGGCGACACCATGTCCAAGGAGTGGCCCGAGGCGGCCGGCGCCGAGGGCGCGGCCATCGTCAAAGCCTACAAGGCGAAGTAAAGCGGGGAAATACGGGGCGGTGCGTTCTTTCAGGA